>CBDUKK010000343.1:0-2491 GCA_965367795.1 uncultured Gammaproteobacteria bacterium | reverse complement strand
CAAGGAAATGCACCGGACGGTGAACCTCCCCGTTTTAATACACATAAAAGTCTGACTAAAGCGGAGAGTATCACTGCCAGGATTTACAAAACACAGAAGAACCAGGCAGTATCAATATAGGAACGGAGGGATAAAATAATGATCACTTTTTTAACATCAAAATCTTCTGCCTTATTTAAGATCATCTAAGAATATGTGTGGTCGATTTGCCAGTGCCTTAAAACCCTCTGATGCATGGCTGGAACTTATGCAGGAATGGTCGGATGAATTATTCGATCGATATAATGTTTCACCTGCATCTCAGATAGGTGCCTTCGTCGAAGGCCGTTGCCATGCCATGCGCTGGGGCCTGGTGCCGTCCTGGTCGAAAGAGATATCCAGTAAGTACGCTACCTTCAATGCACGCATCGAGAGCATCGAGTCGAAACCGGCATTTAGAAGCGCCTGGCGGAAAAACCAGAAATGCCTGATACCTGCACTCGGTTACTACGAGTGGCAGATGGAAGAAGGTCACAAGCAGCCTTATTTCGTGACCTCGTATGATGAACAGCCACTGGTATTCGCCGGCTTGTGGGATGAGTGCATGATCGGCGACGGTAAACTGTCTTCCTGTACTATCATTACCACCGAATCGAAAGATGAGCTGGCATCTCTGCACGACCGTATGCCAGTGATGCTGGGTGTGGATTCGGCCAGGCGCTGGCTGGATGCGGCTGAAAACAAGGAACTGCTGCTCGATGAATGCCTGACCGATTTCAAGGTCTATAAGGTCGACCGACGAGTCAATAATTCGCGGCAGGAAGATAAATCCCTGGTCGAGCCGATATAAAATCCCCCGGAACCATAATACGGTTGTAAAATTGCCCGGTTAATCTATGTTTTTGCGGATTTAACTTCTATTATTAATTGATATTTCAAATAATTTATCAGGAACAGCTATGTGTGGAATTGTCGGCGCGGTTGCCGAACGCAATGTGACCCCCATTTTACTGGAAGGGCTTCGACGCCTTGAATACCGGGGCTATGATTCAGCCGGAATTGCGGTTTTGGACAATGATAACTGTATTAACCGGGTGCGACGTGTCGGTAAGGTCAAAGAGCTTAGCGACGCCCTCGAACAGACCGAGGTGCGGGGGACATTGGGGATAGCACATACCCGCTGGGCGACCCATGGTGAGCCCAGTGAACGCAATGCGCATCCTCATATATGCAACCAGTCTGTGGTCATCGTGCATAACGGCATCATCGAAAATCACAGTGCACTGCGTGAGAAACAGAGCAGTGTTGGTTTCAATTTCACTTCACAGACCGATACCGAAGTGGCGGCGCACCAGATAGAACACTATCTCAAACAGGAAGGTGACCTGCTCGCAGCAGTACGCCTGGCGATCGCTGATTTTGAAGGGGCTTATGCATTAGGTGTGATGTCCAACAGTGAAAACAACCGCTTGATCGCCACACGCAGGGGCAGCCCGCTGGTGATCGGCGTCGGCTTCGGCGAGTATTTCATCGCCTCTGATGCGGCTGCTCTCTTGCCGGTGACCCGTCAGTTTATCTACCTGGAAGAAGGCGACATCGCAGATATACGAACCGACTCCCTGGTCATCTATGATGACAAAGGCGACGTCGTCGAGCGTGAGATCAAAGAATCGGCATTGAGTGCTGACGCCACGGCCAAGGGTGAATATCGTCACTTCATGATGAAGGAGATTCATGAGCAGCCGGCAAGGCTGATCGATATCCTCGAGGGCCGCGTTGTTGACGGGCAGTTATTAGATACCGCTTTCGGTGTCGAGGCTGAAAAGATCTTCGACCGGGTAAAGGCGGTTCAGATTATCGCCTGTGGTACCAGCTATCATGCCGGCCTGGTCGCGCGATACTGGCTGGAAGCTATCGCTGGCATACCCTGCCGCGTCGAAGTGGCGAGTGAGTACCGTTATCGTAAGTCAGTATTGATGGACGATACCCTGGTGGTCACCATCTCGCAGTCCGGTGAGACCGCCGACACACTGGCCGCATTGCGTGAGATTAAGAAGTTAACAGATTTAACCCTGTCTATCTGTAACGTACCTGAAAGCTCTCTCGTCAGGGAGAGTGCGCTCAAATTGATGACCCGTGCGGGACCTGAGATCGGTGTGGCTTCTACCAAAGCCTTTACCACGCAGCTTTATGCGCTGCTGATGCTGGTAGTCGCGCTGGGCAAGCGCCGTGAGTTGTCGGCGGATAAGATAAAGGAACTGTTTCATCATGCGCAGGCATTACCGGCGCTGATCGAGTGTGTGCTGGATAACAAACCTGCCATCGAGTTATGGGCAGAAGGCTTTGCCGATCTCGGTAATGCCATTTTCATCGGACGCGGTACTCTCTTCCCCATCGCTCTGGAAGGGGCATTAAAGCTCAAAGAGATCTCCTATATCCATGCCGATGCTTATCCCGCCGGTGAACTGAAACACGGACCGATAGCACTGATAGACCAGGACCTGCCAACCAT
>CBDUKK010000342.1:0-2496 GCA_965367795.1 uncultured Gammaproteobacteria bacterium | reverse complement strand
TTAACAAAATATTAAAAAAGTAAATTTTATATATTTTAATTAATGGGTGTCTATAATATTTAGTTTTGCTGCGTCCCTTAACAGTAAAGAAGGCCATTATCAGCCAACCGCATCAAGCGCCTGGCTGACATCCGCGATGATGTCGTCTATGTGCTCGATACCCACAGAGATTCGGACCAGGTCGGCGCTTACACCGGCAGCCGCAAGTTCAACTTCGTTCAGCTGTCTATGAGTCGTAGATGCAGGATGACAGGCAAGTGACTTCGCATCACCGATATTGACCAGCCGCAAGATCATCTTCAATGCGTCGATGAACTGCGCCCCGGCAGGTGCGCCACCAGCGATGCCAAAGCTCAGGATACCCGATGCTCTGCCGTCGGTAATCTTGTTACAGGCGGCTTTATGCGGACTGTCGTCCAGTGCGGCGTAGTTCACCCATTCGACCTTGTCGTGGGCCAGCAGGTACGCGGCGAGTTTTTCTGCATTTTCGCAATGTCGCTCCATGCGAAGTCCCAGTGTCTCCAGGCCCTGCAAGATCAAAAATGCGTTATGCGGTGAAATCGCAGCGCCAGTATTTCGTAATGGCACAACGCGGCAACGACCGATGTATGCTGCAGGCCCAAGTGCCTCGGTATAGACCACGCCGTGATAGGAAGGATCTGGTTCATTCAACATGGGGAACCGCGCCTTGTTGGCGACCCAATCAAACTTGCCGGAGTCGATGATGATGCCACCGATAGAGTTACCATGACCGCCAATGTACTTGGTCAATGAATGGATGACGATATCCGCACCATGATCGAAGGGGCGGCATAAATAAGGAGTGGCGACCGTATTGTCGACCATCAGGGGAACGCCATGCTTGTGTGCGGTCTCTGCCAGCCTTTCGATATCGACGATGTTGCCGGCTGGATTACCGATAGATTCACAGAAGATAGCGCGGGTATTCTCATCAATCGCCTTTTCGAAACCGTCAAAATCATCAGCCGAGACCATTCGCACATCGATGCCCTGTTTCGGCAAGGTGTGCGCAAACAGGTTATATGTACCGCCGTATAACTGGCTGGTACTGACGATATTACAGCCTACGTCACTAATACACTGAACCGCGTAGGTGATCGCCGCCATGCCGGAGGCTACTACCAGGCCGGCGATACCGCCTTCCATCTCGGCGAGCCGCTGTTCGAGTACTGCGGTGGTCGGATTCATGATGCGGGTATAGATATTACCAGGCACTTTCAGGTCAAACAGGTCCGCGCCATGCTGCGTGTCATCGAAAGTGTAGGAGGTTGTCTGGTAGATCGGCACTGCTGCAGCTTTGGTGGTCGCTTCTGATTCATATCCGTGGTGTAAGGCAAGTGATTCAAGTTTCATAGTATTACCATCTGAATGATTAATGTCTGGTGTAGAACAGGACCGAGTATCGCAAGTCAGGCGGTCAAAATGCAAGATTTATAATAAAACGTTCACCCGTGGCCATCACCATCGACGACGCCCCGGTTCTGACATACTCACTGATCTGTTGATCATAGCCGTTTGACTGTTCTCACATTAAAAGCAGCCAGAGAGCGGTTGCACATAACAGTGAGCCGAAGAGGATGCCCTCTGTCCTCTGCCTGCTCTCGTTTAATACGAATGAGGCCAGCGTGTTACCCCCGATGATCCAGATCATGCTCGTCGTTAATGTTAGACACAGGAGAGCAAACGTTAAAAATATGATCTGTCCGTATCCGCCGGAGTCAGGCGAATAAAACTGTGAGAACATGATCGTCGGTATCAGCAGATACTTCATGTTCAAAGCCTCAACGATAACGCCGTCTTTAAAAGTAAGCGGCATGAGCGTCTTATTTTCAGAGCATGAGAACCTGAAGAATTTAAAGGCCAGGTAGAGCAGGAAGCCAATGCCCAGGTATTTTATTGCGTCAGCTATCCGGGGATAAGCGCTAATCACCAGGTTCAGACCGAAGCCGACCGCTAGCGTCTGAAAGATGCTCGTAATATTTGTGCCCAGCCAGAACGGGATGGTTTTTCTGATCCCGAATGAACTTCCAGATGCCGCATATAAAATATTCGCCGGACCGGGGCTGATGACTATCGGCAGCAGAGTTACAAGCCACAGAAGTGCTATTTCGATATCGACTCACCTCTTTGTGCATAAGGATTAATAAGGGTCTGCCCTATTACTACATCTGTTAATTAAGTGAAATCCATAAAGGGGCCTGAGGTTCCCTCAATAAAACGGCCGGTTTAATTGCCGGCATGCTTCGCCTCGTAGTCTACCGGTGTTAGGTAGTTTAAAGAAGCATGCCTGTGTTGTCGGTCATAAAAAAGTAATTCTGGCGACACAATACTTAACTACCACAGGTGTCACACTGATTGTCTGCAATTAAGTATTGTGTCCCCAGAACTCCAGCCTGTTTAATGGTTATACATGGATTTCAGCTCTTACCAGTTGACTTGTTCTCTGCTTCACCCTTCTTGATTTCAAGTAAAACC
>CBDUKK010000341.1:0-2496 GCA_965367795.1 uncultured Gammaproteobacteria bacterium | reverse complement strand
TAATGTTAGCTGTATAGGCTAGCTATCTGTAATTATGGCTGTTAGATCTATTGATCTTAGAGTTATCGCGGGGCTGGGTAATCCTGGCCCCAAATACACCGAAACCCGGCACAACGCCGGGTTTTGGTTTATTGAAGAAGTGGCGCGTAAATACTCGGCAACTTTTCGTCCGGAAAAAAAATTTCACGGTGAAGTCGCAAAGCTATCGCTCGAAGGTAAAGACATCTGGTTATTAAAACCGGATACTTTTATGAACCGAAGCGGGCTTGCAGTGCAGAGCCTGTTGTCGTTTTATCGCATCACGGCGGAACAGTTACTGGTCGCGCATGACGAGATCGATCTTCCCCCGGGTACGGCAAAACTGAAAACCGGCGGTGGCCATGGCGGTCACAACGGTCTGCGAGATATCATCAATCAGCTGGGTACTAACGACTTTCATCGACTGAGAATAGGTGTTGGTCATCCTGGCAGCAAAGACCAGGTGGTCGATTATGTTCTGCATAATGCTTCACGTGATGACCGTATCCTGATAGACCGGGATATCGATGACGCTGTCAGCGTGATGCCGGAGCTGGCATCAGGCGCATTCGAGCAGGCGATGCAGAAACTGCATAGTAAATAAAGAACAGAAATCTGTGGCAGCGGATCTTGTTCCGCGATACCAGAGCATGAATGCCTTCTTTAGTAGTTTTTACTGGGGCTCAGTTGTAGAAGTTTAAGCAGGCTTGTTTTAAGTTAGATTTTTGAGAGATTCATAATGGGTTTTAAATGTGGCATTGTCGGTTTACCAAACGTCGGTAAATCTACCTTATTTAATGCATTGACCAAAGCCGGTATCCAGGCGGAAAATTATCCGTTCTGTACCATCGAGCCCAATGTCGGCATGGTTTTCGTGCCTGATCCACGTCAGGATAAGCTGGCAGAGATCGTCAAACCGCAACGTGTAGTACCGACCTCTATGGAATTTGTCGATATCGCAGGTCTGGTTGCAGGCGCGTCTAAAGGTGAGGGGCTAGGTAATAAATTCCTCGCTAATATCCGTGAGACAGATGCCATCGCCCACGTCGTTCGTTGTTTTGATAATGATGACGTCGTCCATGTCGAAGGCAAGATTAATCCTGTCAGCGATATCGAGGTCATCGATACCGAGCTGGCACTTTCCGATCTGGAGTCAGTAGAAAAAGCCGCAGACAAAGTCGGCCGTGTCGCCAAGAGTGGTGACAAGGCAGCAAAAGCTAAATTCGAACTGCTGGAGAAAGTTGCGGCGCATCTCAACGAGACCAGGCCAGTGCGTTCCATGGGGCTGAGTGAAGATGAACTGGCAGCACTTTATGACCTGCATCTGCTAACCGTAAAACCGGTGATGTATATCGCTAATGTCAGTGATGATGGTTTCGAAAATAATCCCTACCTGGACGCCGTACAAAAGCATGCAGATGAAGAAGGTGCAGCCGTGGTGCCGGTGTGTGCGGCGATCGAAGAAGAGCTGATCGAGCTCGATGCAGATGAGGCCAAAGAATTTCTCGATGAACTCGGCCTGGAAGAACCTGGCCTGAACCGGGTGATCCGCGCGGGCTATAAATTATTAGGGCTGCAGACCTATTTCACCGCCGGCCCTAAAGAGGTCCGTGCCTGGACCGTCGCTGTCGGTGCTACTGCACCGAAAGCGGCCGCGGTGATCCATACCGACTTTGAAAAAGGCTTCATCCGTGCAGAGACCATCGCATACCAGGATTTTGTCGATAATAACGGTGAGCATGGCGCCAAAGATGCCGGTAAATTACGCGTCGAAGGAAAAGACTATATCGTGCAGGACGGTGATGTCATGCATTTCCGTTTTAATGTATAAAACTAACCGAATAATTAATCGTCATTGCGAGCGAAGCGCGGTAATCTCTTTAAAGCGGCTGAGTCGCTAACAGGCGATCGCTTTGTTCCTCGCAATGACAAATTACGCAGGTATAGCCCTGTATATATTGACAATAAGGCAATAAAACAGGAAAATCTGCGCCCTTCGTCGAAGTTCAAAGAATAGTCCATTCGGACGAACTCTTGTTAGATAAATAAAGGCTATGTAGCTCAGCTGGTTAGAGCACAGCATTCATAATGCTGGGGTCGGTGGTTCAAGTCCACCCATAGCCACCATTTTCTGCTTTACCCGGCACTGAACTCAAATAAGCGGTCTCGTAATGTACGTGCCGAATCGAACCGGCCTGGTTATATCATTCGGCCCGTCCTTGAGCCTCGCTTTTCGGGTACGCTGTCGCGCATGATATCCCTGCAAACCCCTTTTCCTGTTTAAATAGTCGAATTAGTGGTTAAACCACGTTTTTTGTAATTTAAAATTTATATCTTTCGCTCATCATCATGGTAAGTTATATCAGCTAAGGCGTCGTTTTCTGTTCCGGGTTCGATATTTTTCCCAGGATGTGCGTCAATCAAATGGTTGAATAAAGATAGCCGAAATATAAGGTGAGGCATCCGTAACATGTCTGG
>CBDUKK010000340.1:0-2517 GCA_965367795.1 uncultured Gammaproteobacteria bacterium | reverse complement strand
TCTACGCGCCTCGAGGTCAAATTCGGCAGTGAGCTGATCGCCTTTGCTGATTGATCCTTGTTGTATTACACCGATATGCAGCACGCTGTTGCCCTGTTTCTGAGTGTCTTTCACTATAAAAGTGGCAGCAGATGATGACAGCAAACCGGTATCACCCACCTGGCCACCGGACTCTCCGTAAAACGGCGTTTCATCCAGCACGATGATACCCTGCTGACCTTCTGTTAAAGAATCAACCGGGTCAGCACCGACAAATAATTCAACAACGGTCGCATCCTGTTTTAGCTGGTCATAACCGGTAAATACTGACTCACACGCCACCTGGACATCCTTGTTGTAGTCCATGCCAAACTGGCTGGCGCTGCGGCCACGTTCACGTTGCGCTTGCATACAGGATTCGAACCCTGCCTCATCGATATCAAGACCACGCTCACGTGCGATATCTGCAGTCAGGTCGACCGGGAAACCATAGGTATCATAGAGTTTGAACAGGGTTTCACCGGTAATGGTTTTGCCCTGTAATTGCGTTATATCTTCTTCCAGGATCTTCATGCCGTGATCCAGGGTCTCGGCAAAACGCTCTTCTTCCATTCGCAAAAGACGCTCTACAGTAGATTGCGCATCGGCAAGTTCAGGATAGGCTTCACCCATGATCTCGACCAGCGGCTGCACCAGCTTGTAGAGGAACAGATCATCCATACCCAGTTGATGCCCATGGCGGCAGGCACGACGGATGATGCGACGCAGTACATAACCCCGGCCTTCATTCGATGGCAGGACGCCATCGACGCACAGGAATGCACAGGAGCGGATATGATCGGCGATAACACGTAATGATTTGTTTTCCAGGTCGGTAGTCCCGGTTTCTTTTGCTGCCGCCCTGATCAGGTGCTGGAATATATCGATGTCATAATTATTGTGCACTCCCTGAAGGATGGCCGCCAGGCGCTCCAGTCCCATGCCGGTGTCCACTGACGGTGCCGGCAGCTTATCCATATCGCCTTCTGCACTGCGGTTATACTGCATGAAGACCAGGTTCCAGATCTCTATGTAGCGATCTCCATCTTCTTCAGGCGTCCCCGGAGGACCACCCCAGATGTCTTCACCATGATCATAAAAGATCTCTGTACAGGGCCCGCACGGGCCGGTATCACCCATCGCCCAGAAGTTATCACTCTCGTACTTCTTGCCGGGTTTGTCACCGATGCGGCTGAAACGGTCTGCACTGACACCGATTTTGTTCAACCAGATATCAGCAGCTTCGTCATCATCCGCATAGACAGTCACCCAGAGCTTGTCTGCCGGCAAACCGACAACATCGGTCAAAAACTCCCAGGCATAGCTGATGGCATCTTCCTTGAAGTAATCGCCAAAGCTGAAGTTGCCGAGCATCTCGAAAAAGGTGTGGTGGCGCGCGGTATAACCGACATTTTCCAGGTCATTGTGTTTGCCGCCGGCACGAACGCAGCGCTGGCTCGATGTCGCACGTGTATAAGCGCGTTTATCACGGCCTAAAAAGACATCTTTGAACTGAACCATGCCGGCATTAGTAAACAGTAATGTAGGATCATTCCCCGGCACCAGCGAACTACTGGGAACCACTTCATGGCCTTTATCTTCAAAGAATGTTAGAAATGCCTGCCTTAATTCTGCGCTCGTTTTCATATTATAAATAACTTTAATTATTACTTGTATATTATTGTTTTAACTAACTAATAATTCGGTATATAGCGTCAAGCGGAAACCCGCGATACTGTAGAAAACGTATCCGCTTCGCCTTATCGTTATAATCCTTCACCGGCCTGTTTTTATATTTTTTCAGGTATTGCCGCTGTAATATCTGCTGCCAGCTTTGTTCACTGTCATCTATAAAAGCCTCAACGATATTCTCCTCTACGCCACGCTCATGTAATTCCATGGCGATACGTATCGGACCAAAACCTTTCTGTTGCCGCATCCGGATATAGGCTTCAGCATAACGTTCATCTGACAGCCAGCCACCCTGCTGCAGCTCAGTGATGGCCTGTGCAATCTCTTCTTCTTCAAAATCGCGCTTTAGTAACTTGTCACGGATCTCTAAAGCTGAATGCTCACGGCGTGACAGCAACTTTACAGCAACAGACTTTGCGCTCAAACGTTATACCAAAAAATAATATTAATAAATAAAAACTCCCGTTATACGGGAGTTTCTTCTAAATAGTTAAACTGCCACCCATTATATTGAGAACAGTAATGCCCGGTTAAACTTTTTATACTCTGGCTTCGCGGAATAAAGTTCCGCTCCTACAGGTGACGGTATTTTGCAGGAACGGTTTCGTGAACCGAGATGCCAGAGCACGAAAGCTTTAAGCAGATGCCAAACCAGGGTAAAAATATTGCCTAAGCTTCTTCTAAAACGCCTTCTTCGACTGCGCCGAGATCAGCTTCATCAGCGTCAATAACAACTGGTTTGGCCAGCAACGTATCACGTAATGTCTTCTCGATAGTATCGGCGATGTCCGGGTTCTCTTTCAAAAA
>CBDUKK010000339.1:0-2525 GCA_965367795.1 uncultured Gammaproteobacteria bacterium | reverse complement strand
ACCGCGGTATGGATACGCGAGGTGGTCGCACCGCCGATCATCAGTGGAATATTCAACTCCAGCCGCTGCATCTCTGACGCCATGTGCACCATCTCATCCAGTGACGGCGTGATCAGACCGGAGAGACCGATGATATCGACATGGTGCTTTTTCGCTTCCGCCAGGATGGTTTCAGCTGGCACCATCACTCCCAGGTCGATCACTTCATAGTTATTACACTGCAGCACAACGCCAACGATATTCTTACCGATATCATGGACATCACCTTTGACGGTCGCCATCAGGATCTTGCCGTTGGTCTGGATCTCACCTTCTTTTTCTGCTTCCAGGTAGGGCATCAGGTAAGCCACCGCTTTTTTCATCACGCGCGCAGACTTTACCACCTGGGGTAAAAACATCTTGCCGGCACCGAACAGGTCGCCGACGATGTTCATGCCATCCATCAGCGGGCCTTCGATGACATGCAACGGAATTTCTGCCTGCTGCCTGGCTTCTTCGGTGTCCTCATCGATAAAGTCAGTGATACCTTTTACCAGTGCATGCGCCAGCCGTTCATTAACCGGCTTTTCACGCCAGGCCAGGTCCTGTTTACTTTCGGCCGCTTTTCCATCTCCGACGTATTGCGGTGCGATCTCCAGCAGCCGATCCGTAGCCTCGGTATTCTTATTTTGAATAACATCTTCTACAGCTGCACGCAGCTGTTCAGGCAGATCGTCGTAGACGGCCAGCTGGCCGGCATTGACGATACCCATATCCATGCCTGCCTTGATGGCGTGGTACAAAAATACGGAATGGATGGCCTCGCGTACCGGGTTATTACCGCGAAAAGAGAAGGACACGTTAGAGACACCACCAGAAACCATAGCATGTGGCAGAGTCTGTTTTATGGTGCGCGTGGCTTGGATGAAATCTACCGCATAATTATTATGCTCTTCAATACCCGTAGCAACCGCGAATATATTCGGGTCGAAGATGATATCTTCCGGCGGGAAGCCTACCGTCTCAGTCAGAACCCTGTATGAACGCGTACAGATTTCCACCTTACGCTCATAGGTATCAGCCTGGCCGTCTTCATCAAATGCCATAACGATGACAGCAGCACCGTACTGCCTGACCAGCCTGGCGTACTTGATAAAACTTTCTTCACCCTCTTTCAGTGAGATCGAATTGACTACCGATTTACCCTGCACGCACTGCAGACCGGCTTCGATGATGTCCCATTTGGAGGAATCGATCATCACTGGTACTCGGGAGATATCTGGTTCAGCCGCGATCAGGTTCAAAAACTTGACCATCACCTCTTTAGATTCCAGCATGCCTTCATCCATATTGATATCGATGATCTGCGCGCCATTTTCAACCTGCTGCGCAGCAACCGATAACGCCTGTTCATAACTCTCTTCTTTGATCAGGCGTTTGAACATGGCAGAACCGGTGACATTGGTTCGCTCACCGACATTGACGAATAAAGAGTCCTCGCCGATATTGAAAGGCTCTAGACCGGAAAGGCGACACTCTATGGGGATTTCCGGAATAACACGCGGTTGTTTATCGGCCACGATATCAGCAAACGCACGGATATGATCTGGTGTGGTGCCACAACAACCACCGACGATATTGAGAAAACCGCTATCTGCCCACTCACCGATAGCCGTCGCCATATCTTCGGCGCCCAGGTCATAACCACCCATCTCATTCGGCAGACCGGCATTGGGGTGTGCCGAAACATAAGCTTCAGATATGCGCGACATCTCGTGCACGTACTGGCGAAGATCATCCGGCCCCAGGGCACAGTTCAGACCGATCGAGATAGGATCTGCGTGACGCAAGGAATTATAGAAGGCCTCCGTGAGCTGACCGGTCAGGGTACGGCCCGACTGATCAGTGATGGTGCCGGAGATCATGATCGGCAATTCGATTCCATCTTCCGCAAACACCTGTTTGACCGCAAAGATCGCCGCCTTGGCGTTCAGGGTATCGAAGATGGTTTCGATCAGAATAATATCGGCACCGCCTTCGATCAGGCCACGCGTCGACTCCGCGTAGGCTGCTGCCAGCTCGAAAAAGGTTATATTACGAAAGCTCGGATCATTCACATCCGGTGAGATCGAACAGGTACGATTCGTCGGACCCAGTACACCGGCAACATATCGCGGCCTGTCATCCGTACTAAAACTGTCTGCGGCCTGGCGCGCCAGCGTCGTAGCAGCGACATTGATCTCATAGCTGATATCCTGCATATCGTAATCAGCCATCGCCACGCGTGTCGCATTAAACGTATTGGTCTCGATGATATCAGCGCCCGCATCCAGGTATTGCTCATGGATGCCTTGAATGATCTCAGGCTGGGTGATCGCAAGTAGATCATTATTACCTTTCAGATCACTGGGCCAGTCGGCAAAACGTTCTCCCCGGTATGCCGCCTCATCCAGTTTGTGGCGCTGTATCATGGTGCCGGTGGCGCCATCGAGTAACAGGATGCGCTGTTTTAGCGTTTCGTGGAGGTGCTGGATACGTTGTTCGCG
>CBDUKK010000338.1:0-2537 GCA_965367795.1 uncultured Gammaproteobacteria bacterium | reverse complement strand
CAGCGATTTTTTAAGACAGCACCAGGTGAATATGGATATGGCGACAGGTTTCTGGGTATTCGAGTACCGATCATCCGCCAGCAGGTCAAACGATATCAGACCGCATCATTGACCACTTCTGCCCGACTCTTAAAATCTGACTATCACGAGATCAGGCTGTTTGCCTTACTGCTTTTAGCAGAGCAGTTTTCCAGAGCCGACGAGAAGCGTCAGCTGAAGATTTATGATTTATACCTGGCAAATACCAGGTATATAAATAACTGGGACCTGGTAGACAGCTCTGCGCATAAGATCGTCGGCCCTTACCTGGAAAACAGGGACAGAGCTATCTTACAGACCCTGACACGGTCTAAATCTCTCTGGGAACGGCGCATCGCCATCATCGCCACCTTTCACTTTATCAGGATCAACCAGTTTGACGACTCATTAAATATTGCCAAACAGCTGCTCTACGATAAGGAAGACCTGATCCATAAAGCCGTTGGCTGGATGCTCAGAGAGATCGGTAAACGTAAAAAAACCGTAGAGATAGCATTTCTGAATAAGCACTATAAAAGCATGCCGAGAACCATGCTGAGGTATTCGATCGAAAAATTCAGCCCACGAGAACGGGAAAATTATTTACGAGGACTGGTGTAATATCACCTTCATATTCAACATAGCATTCATTAGACCATGCGACTTCGATGAAAAAATATATTCTTTTATTAAGCTTAGTAATTACACCCGTCAATGCAGGCGTATACAAGTGGACGGATGACGATGGAAACGTGCATTTTGGCGACCGCCCTGCCAACCCGGATTCAGCGACTGAAATAATCATACACAGCGATAATAATACAGGCGTAACAAATTCATCCGGTAATAAAAAAGAACGCGAGTACCTTCTTCGAAAGATAGACGAAGAGAAACTGGCGGATGCCGAAAAAAGTAAAAAACGATCTGCCGAAGAGAAAAAAAGAAAAAAACGCTGTAATTATTTCAAAAGTCGATACCAGTCGCATATTCAGTCCAATCGAACATACAGGACCAGTCCGCAGGGTGAAAGATATTATCTCACCGACGAAGAACGTGCCGCGAGGAAGAAAAAGCTTAGTAAAAATGTGGCTAAGTACTGCCGTTAACGAGCGGTGTACTGCGACGACAATATTCCATAGGAGAAAGTGACAAACAGCAGCGATAAGCGTTAATATTTGCCATCGAAAAATTTACCTCATGAAGAAAAGCCTATGTCACAAGATAAATACAATACCGCTGTCGAACTGATCAATGCAGCGAACAGTAAAGACCCGAACCATGAAACATGCGACGGCAAGGAGTGGCCCAAGGAGCTGTTGTATTCACACCGCATGTTAGAGATGATAGAACGTTATGCACCAGATGCTGATGACGCACAAAAACTGTCGGTACAGGCCCAGCATATCGAACGATGGAAGTCGCCGCGCAGCGATTACCCGATGAACAAAAAAGGCTACTACCAGTGGCGCACCAACCTCTATAGTTTTCACGCAGAGACCACCGCCGTCTTACTGGAACAGGCAGGTTATGACAGTGATTTCATCGAACGGGTAAAACTGGCCGTCGGCAAGAAATCACTCAAAACCAATACCGACACCCAGATGCTCGAAGATGTTATCGCACTGGTATTCATCGAACACTATATGCTGGACTTCGCTGAAAAACATCCCGAGTACAGTGAAGAGAAATGGATCGACATCATCCGCAAGACATGGAGAAAGATGACCGATCGTGCTCACCAGTACGTCCTCGATGGAAACATCACATTACCGGAGCCGCTGGTACCTCTTATCCAGAAAGCGTTGAGTTAATATACACATGCACCGGGGCCATGTTAATAAACTGATTATCGTGGCCCTGATGATCTCGGCAGGCATATTGCTGGAAATTGCCGGTCTGCTCGATGCTGAAAAGATGCTCGGCATAGCAAGGCAGTATTCAGATCAATGGTGGCTGGTGCTGATATTGATCCTCCTGCAGACCGTCTTATTTACCTTTGCACTGGCTGGTTCATTCTTTCTCTGGATCGTCGCCCCACTATACCCGCCTGCAATGGCAACGTTTATCCTCGCTGCCGGTGGCACACTTGGCGGCGTGTGTGCTTACATGTTCTCAAGACGACTCACCGATGACTGGGTAACGAGAATAGAAAATTCACATGCTTACAGGCTGTTGCACAAACAAGACAACTTCTTCGCATTATTTGCCTTGCGGGTATTCCCCGCCTTCCCGCACTCTCTGGTCAATTACAGTTCAGGCATATTGAAAGTAAAACTCAGCCATTTTATTCTCGCGGCAATTTCTGGCCTGTCCATCAAGTCCTACATATATTGCGTGGTCATTTATAATGCAGCGACTACCACCTCATATCAGGAGCTGTTAGATATCTCTACCTACGGACCACTGATATTATTATCCATGATCAGCCTGGCAGGTGTATTCATCAAGTACCGGCTGACAAAGTACGATTGAGAGATAACATCCCGATATGCAAAAACCATATTTGTTATGTATAGGGC
>CBDUKK010000337.1:0-2554 GCA_965367795.1 uncultured Gammaproteobacteria bacterium | reverse complement strand
GTGCCGATAACTGAACCTTGCTGTTTGATTTCGTTGAGTTTTTCATTTAACAGGTTGGCAGATGCTTTCAGGTTATCCTTCGCTTCTTCGGGGCAGGCGATACGGTATTCCTTCTCCATAATCTTTACGGTTAAAGGTTCTGCCTTATTCATAATGGTGGCTCATACGGTTCACTCAAGCAGTTAAACGGGTTCGATGGTGCCGGGTTTGCTACTGGCTTATTTGCTCACAGATTATTGCTGCTGGGTTACAGTAGCGAGATTGCTACAACTAAGCTTTTTCCATCGAACGCAAACGTGTGATCATCGATTCAACCTGAACGCGCACTTTTTCTTTTGCTTCGATGAGGCTAGAACGCTCAGAAGTCAGTGTTTGAAGTTGTGCTCGCAGATCCTGGTTGTCATCGCCCAGTCGCTGGCAAAGTTCCAGTAGTTCGTTAACTTGCGTTTCTAATTTGTTTATTCTTTTTATTGTGTCAGTCATGGTACCAATAGTAGGACGAGAATGGCGTTCGGTCAATTACAATAGGGAATTTTGTATGAAATTAGATTGTCACACCATGCATATCAGGGGAATTTATCTCCGGATTGTTTTAAACTGACGTCTTTTTGACAAACTTATTCCATATGATGCAGAGCTACCCCGATATCCCACAATTAGAAGACATGTTGTTTAATGTCGATGCCGCACTCGGTGCGACAGAGTCGCATGGTGCCCTGTGTGGCATGTTATGTGCGCAGGGCGCTACCGAAGCTTCACAATGGATGTTATGTGTACTGGGTGAGCACGAGGAAACCAGTAAGGCGCTGCAACAGGCAGGCAAGAAGCTTATGCAGATCCACCAGATATCGGTTGAGCAGATGAACGATACTGAGGCTGACTTTGAGTTGATGCTGCCCGATGATGATGAGCCGCTGGAGATGCGTATCGAAGCCCTGGGTGCCTGGTGTCAGGGGTTTGTCTATGGCCTGGCAGTGGGTGGCATCAAAGAAGATACCGAGTTGCCTGAAGACAGTAAGGAGCTGATCACCGATATTCTGGAGATCTCACGAGCCGGTTATGTCGCCGATAACGAGGCAGAGCTGGCGACTGATGAAGGCAGCAGTGAGGAAGATGAGGTCGCGTTTATGGAAGTCAGTGAATATGTCCGTATGGGTGTGTTACTGATCTATGAAGAGTTACAGCCGTTACAGTCTTCACAGACTGTTCATTAATACTATCACGCAAGATAAGCAGCAAGAGAAGCAGATTGAATAAGAAAGTTTATGCAAAACGCCGCAGACAGCTGATGCGGATGATGAATGAAAACTCGGTGGCCATTCTGCCGTCTGCGCCGACGCTGGTGCGAAATCGGGATGTCGAGCATGGTTTTCGCCAGGACAGTGATTTCATGTACCTCAGCGGCTTCAATGAGCCTGAGTCTGTCATCGTCTTGATACCGAACCGTAAGCAGGGCGAATTTGTCTTGTTCTGCAGAGACCGCGACCCCTTGAAGGAGACCTGGGACGGGCGTCGCCATGGCACCGAGGGAGCTATCGAGCATTTCGATGCGGAAGATGCGTACCCGATCGATCACCTGGAAGATATCTTGCCGGGTCTCATGGAAGGCAGGGAGAGTGTGTATTACAGCATCGGTCTGAATCATTCTTTTGATAAACATGTGCTTAAATGTGTCAATGATCTACGTACCCAGTCTCGTCGCGGCGCCCGTGTGCCTTACGAATTTGTCTCGCTGGAGTACCTGTTACATGATATGCGCTTGTACAAAGGCCGTGAAGAACTGGCTCTGATGCGCAAAGCGGCAAAGATCTCCGTGCAGGCGCATATCAATGCGATGCAAGTCTGTCAGCCCGGGCTGAATGAATATGAGCTTGAGGCTGAGTTTCTATTCGAGTTCAAGCGAAACGGCGCCGATTGGGCGTATTCGTCGATCGTCGGCGGCGGTGAGAATGGCTGTATCCTGCATTACACGGAGAATAATACCGAGCTCAATGATAAAGAGCTGGTATTGATCGATGCCGGTGCCGAGTACCAGGGTTATGCTGCAGATATCACTCGCACGTTTCCGGTAAATGGAAAATATACGGTGCCACAAAGGGAGATCTACGAAATCGTGCTGGAAGCACAGAATGCCGCCTTTGCCCAGGTGAAACCTGGGAACCACTGGAATGATCCGCATAACGCGGCAGTCAAAGCGTTGACCAAAGGTATGGTGGAGATTGGCTTGTTGAAAGGGCGGCCGGCACAGCTGATAAAAGATGGCAGTTATATGAAATATTATATGCATCGTACGGGTCACTGGCTGGGTATGGATGTGCATGATGTCGGTGACTACAAGATCGATGACAACTGGCGTCTGCTCGAGCCGGGCATGGTGCTGACAGTCGAGCCGGGTCTCTACATACCAGCCGGTACCCGTGGAGCCAGGCGCTGGTGGAGCATCGGGGTGCGTATCGAAGATGATCTGGCGGTGACCAAAGACGGTTATGAGCTGTTGACCAAAGGCCTGCCGCGAACGGTAGAAGAAGTCGAAGCCGTAATGGCTGGCTGAGAT
>CBDUKK010000336.1:0-2556 GCA_965367795.1 uncultured Gammaproteobacteria bacterium | reverse complement strand
CCATAAACGCTCTCTTTGATTTTTAAGTTATGATGAAATATCAGTGGGTTATGTGAAATAGAAGTATAGTTTTATGTTTTGAGGCGTATAAACATGTTGGTATCGTTAACAGTTTTCTGGGTTAATGATTAATTATTGAGTAAAAAAGGCGGCGATATAAGATGATTTATAAAATATGCTTTATAAGTCATTGTAATTAAATGGCCCGAGATAGTTCGGCATAAGATTTGCATATATTGCTAATAATAACAATATTGCTCTGCTCGAATACATAATCAGGTACTCAAAAACTTATGGTTACAACTGGCAAGCAATTTTAGATAGCTTTATAAAGGAATAAAACTGTGAATAAATTCAAACAGATAGTGGTTATTGGCGCGCTTTCGCTGTTAGCGTTCAAAGCTTTCGCCATTCCAATTACCGGTTCAATTGGCATGGGCGGAGGAGCCTATCTTGTAGATGCAAGCGGAGCGCGAGTTAGTGATGCGTCGCTGGCTGTGGGCGTTGATTTTATCGGGAATCAATTCCGCGTATTATCAGCCGGCGGAGATTTAGCTGGTGTTAGCGGTCAAATTGGGAATATTCAGGACTTTATTTTTGATCCGTTTAGTGGGCCAATATCTGCGTTTTGGGAAGTGGGAGATTTTTCATATGAACTAACCGGTGTGACCATTGGTAATACGAATAATCCTGCTAACTTCCTGGCGTTGAATGGTACAGGTATTATGAGTGGAATTGGATTTGACGATACTTTGGCTAACTGGAGTTTTTCAAGTGATACCACCGGTAACGGTATCTTTAGCTGGAACGCAGTCTCTAAAAGTGAGTCAAATCCGGTGCCAGAGCCTGGGGTGCTAGGGCTGTTAGCATTAGGCTTGATTGGTTTTGGTTTGCGTAAAAAAATTGTATAAAAATAATAATATAGAAATAAATTTTAAAAGGGTAATTTAGGAAAGAGGAAGTTATGGTGATTAATAAAATTGTTACTGTTGTAAGTTTGTTTTTATTGTCGGTGACGGCATATAGTGTTCACGCAGACACGATTAATGGATCGTTTATTGTAGACGGCGCTTTTTCTACGAATGTGGATCTAGAATCTGCTCCAGGGGCGACTTTATCTGAAGTTACAGAGATTACCCTGTTAACAGTATATGGTACGACTGGTGGAAGTACCGGTGATACAAATAATGTTGTTTTCTCTTCTGAGAATAAGACAGCTGGTACAACGGTGCTGCTTGCAGGTGTTATATCCGTGCCTGGCTTTTTAAATATTGAAGACTGGAGTCTTGAATTAACCTCGCTTACTATTGAGGATCAATATGACGGGCTGCTAACTCTGAGTGGGATAGGTGTGTTAACTGGTTCTCGTGATGGTAATGTTTACGACCCTACATCGGCAATCTGGACATTTTCTACAACTGATTTGGGTGACTGGGATGGTACTAACTTGAGGGATGGTACCTACAGTATGAGCGTGCAAACAACGGTGGTTCCTGTGCCTGCAGCAGTATGGCTGTTTGGAACGGGGCTGATCGGATTAATCGGTGTTGCCCGCAGAAAAGTATAATACATAAAGTAATAGCTTCCAAAAAAAGCCCCGTTTAACGGGGCTTTTTTTTGCTTGGGGCCGGGAAATCAAGTTATACGTCAGATATATTACTGCCTCTTACGCTTCAGTGCGTTTCTCTTGACCGGCAGAGTGTTATAGAAAGTCATTTATACTGTTAGAAAACGCTTATCAGGAAATTTGTGCCGGCAGCCAGGTGGCCAGCATCGGCCAGTACGCAATCATCGCCATGGCGATGACCTGTATCGCAATAAAAGGCATCACGCCAAGGTAGATCTGGCTGGTTTTGATCTCAGCAGGTGCCACGCCTCGCATATAAAACAGGGCAAAGCCAAAGGGCGGGGTAAGGAAGGATGTCTGCAGGTTGATAGCGATGAGTATTCCCAGCCATACCGGGTCGATGCCCATGGCCAGTAAAATCGGCCCCACTATAGGCACGATGACGAAAGTGATCTCGATGAAGTCCAGGATGAAACCGAGCAGGAACATGGCTAGCATGACGACGAACAGCGCGTGGTACTTGCCGCCGCTCAGATCGCTGAGCATCTCCTGGATGAGTTCATCACCTTCGAAGCCGCGGAAGACCAGTGAAAATAATGCGGCACCGATCAGGATCATGAATACCATGCAGCTTACGCGTGTGGTACTGCGAACCACTTCCCGTAAAGTGTCGAGGTTCAGCATGTTTTTGGATAGAGCAAGAAGCATGGCGCCCACTGCACCGATGGCTGCCGCTTCTGTCGGTGTTGCCAGTCCAGCGATGATCGAGCCGAGCACAGCGAGTATCAGTACCAGCGGTGGAATCAGGCTTTTGATGACGTCCCGCAATAAGCTGGAGCTGTCTTCAACAGCGAGCTCTCTGGCCGCAGGCATGGCTTCTTTGTTAAACAAAGCGACGCCGCCGATGTACACTATATATAAAGTGACCAGTAACATGCCGGGTATCAAAGCACCGATAAACAGGTCTCCGACGGAGATTGTTTCAGGAG
>CBDUKK010000335.1:0-2557 GCA_965367795.1 uncultured Gammaproteobacteria bacterium | reverse complement strand
AGGGCGACCTCGAACCGCCGCATAGAAAACTGAAAGCCGCCGAAAGCAAAGCGGCAGCGCCAAGCAAAGAGGAGCAGACATCATGATCGATCTGAGCACGGAATACCTGGGACTAAAACTGGCTAACCCACTGGTGCCTTCTTCTTCGCCGCAGACCGGTGAACTGGATTCTGCCAGGCAGCTGGAAGATGCCGGTGCTTCAGCCCTGGTGCTGCCTTCACTGTTTGAAGAAGCGATCGAGCATGAGCAGAAAGAACTGGAACGCTTCGTGCATTCACAGGCGCTGGGCAGTTACGAAGCACAGTCGTATCAGCCGATACCGGAAGAATATGACAGTGAACTCGATAATTACCTGTCGCGTATAGAGCAGTTTAAATCATCACTGGATATTCCTGTTATCGCCAGCCTGAACGGCATCTCGAGCAGTGGCTGGATAGATACCGGCAAGGAATTGCAGCAGGCAGGTGCGGATGCGCTCGAGTTAAACGTGTATTACATCGCGGGTGATCCCGAGGTCAGCGGTGTCGATGTCGAGAACCGTTACCTGCAGTTACTGACCGATCTGCGCGAACACATCAGTATCCCGGTGACCATGAAACTGTCTTCCCAGTTTTCATCGGTGGCCAACATGGTGTCTAAACTGCAGCAGGCCGGTGCGCAGGGTGTGTCGTTATTCAACCGCTTTTATCAGCCCGATATCGACCTGGAATCGCTGCATATAAAACCGTCGCTCGAGCTTTCCAGCTCGGTCGAGTCATTATTGAGGATCCGCTGGATCGCCCTGATCCGCGGCCGTGTCGATCTGTCTATCGCAGCCACGGGCGGTTTTCATCAGAGCGAAGATATCGTTAAGGCATTACTGGTCGGTGCGGATGTGACACACCTTTGCAGTGTGCTGTTAAAGAAAGGGCCTGATCATATCGCAGTGCTGAGACAGGAATTAGAGCACTGGTTACAGGAGCATGAGTATGAATCTGTCGAACAGATGAAAGGCAGTGTCAGCCAATCCTGTGCCATCAACCCTGCTGCGCTCGAGCACAGCAACTACATGCATGTGATCAAGAGTTATGGTCAGTAGCGGAGCCGATTTTTTTTAAAGCGGGAAAAAATCGGCTCCTTTCACAAGCTGCAGACTGCTAGCTTGCCTGCAGCCATTGCAGTCCTTCATCGATGAGGAGGTGCTGTTGCGAGTCATTCGCCACTTTCATCGTCACCAGTTCTTCGGCACTGGTCGGGTGGATCGCCATGGTGCTGTCGAAATCCACTTTGGTGGCACCCATGTTCAACGCAACAGCAAAGCCCTGCAGCATCTCGTCACTGTTGTCACCGATGATGTGGATGCCGACAATCTTTTCATCAGCTCCCGCACAGACCAGTTTCATCGCTGTCATCGGGCCATCTGCTTTTAGCGCATGACGCATCGGTGTGAAGTCGCTCTGGTAGACGGTGATGTCATCGCCATAGCGCTCACGTGCCCTGTCCTCGGTGATACCGACGGTACCGATAGGCGGGTGTGAGAACACGACGCTGGGGATATTATCGTAATCCACCCTGTTATCACGCTTGCCATCGAACAGGCGTTCTGCCAGTTTACGGCCGGCTGCGATGGCGACCGGTGTTAACGCGACTTTTCCGGTGATATCGCCGAGCGCGTATATACCGTTCACATTCGTGTTCTGGTAGTCATCGACAGGGATGATGCCGTTGTGTAACATCTCAACACCGCTTGCTTCCAGGTTTAGTCCAGCTGTATTGGCTGAACGGCCGACTGCCCAGATCACGCGATCAAAACCGGTGATCGATCTTTTATCGTTCGACATCACGACGATGCCTTCGTCGGTACTCAACAGTTCAGCCACCTGGAAGCTGGTCTGTACCCTGATACCCTGACGCTTCATCTCTGAACTCAGTACGTCGCTGATCATCGGGTCAAACATTTCCATGATGCGATCTTCGAGCGCGATGATGGTTACCTCTGACCCCAGCGCTTTTAATACACCACTGAGTTCGACACCGATATATCCACCACCGACGATGGCGACTTTTTCAGGCTGCTCGTCTAATTGAAAGAAATCATCCGAGGTGATGCCGTGCTCAGCGCCCGGGACTGGCGGTACTATCGGTTTGCCACCGGTAGCGATAGCAATGTGGTCTGCGCTATAGTGATTGCCATCGACTTCGACGGTGCTGGCGTCCACGAATCTCGCATGACCGCTTATGCGATCGATACGGTTGTCCTCTACATGGTCATTCCAGTAATCATTGATATTCCGTATATAGTTCTCGCGCCCGCTAACCAGTTTTTTCCAGTTTGTCCTGCCGCGTCGTGCAGTGATGCCGAAATCGCTTGCATCATCGACTGCGTGTGCAAGATTGGCGGCGTACCACATGACTTTTTTAGGTACGCAACCATTATTTACACAGGTACCGCCGAGGCGATGTGATTCGATGATGGCCACTCTCCTGCCAAGCTGCGCGGCTTTTTCAGCCACGGCAAGCCCACCGCTGCCGCCACCGATGGCGATTAGATCATAATGTGTTGTGTTCATAATCATTG
>CBDUKK010000334.1:0-2582 GCA_965367795.1 uncultured Gammaproteobacteria bacterium | reverse complement strand
ACCAGGCCGGCGATGATAAGGCTGGCAGATGCACGCAGGTCTGTCGCCATCACCGGTGCTGAAGTTAGACCCTCAACACCACGGATAATGGCAGTATTGCCTTCGATCTCGATGTCAGCGCCCATGCGCTTTAATTCCTGTACATGCATGAAACGGTTTTCAAAAACGGTCTCGACCACGGTAGCGGTACCTTCCGCGATCGTGTTTAAGGCGGCAAACTGGGCCTGCATATCAGTTGGGAAAGCAGGATATGGCGCAGTTCGCACACTGACTGCTTTCGGCCGTTTACCTTCCATATCCAGCTTGATCCAGTCATCACCGACTTCGACTTTGGCACCGGCTTCACGTAATTTATCGATGACTGCATCAAGTAGCTTCGGCGCAGTATCTTTGACCGTGATGCTTCCACCTGTGATTGCCGCGGCAACCAGAAACGTGCCAGTTTCGATGCGGTCTGGCAGAACCCGGTAACGTGTGCCATTGAGTTTCTCTACACCCTCGATAGTGATGGTATCGGTACCAGCACCGGATATCTTGCCACCCATCGTATTGATAAAGTTTGCCAGGTCGACCACTTCAGGTTCACGTGCAGCATTCTCGATGATAGTGGTGCCATCAGCGAGAGCAGCTGCCATCATCAGGTTTTCTGTGCCCGTCACGGTCACTATATCCAGTACCAGCCGCGCACCTTTCAGACGTTTGGCTTTCGCGTGGATGTAACCATTGCTCACATCTATTTCAGCCCCCATATCCTGCAGACCTTTGATATGCAGGTCAACCGGACGTGATCCGATTGCACAACCACCGGGTAGAGAAACTTCGGCTTCGCCGAAACGTGCCAGTAGCGGGCCAAGCACCAGTATGGAGGATCGCATGGTTTTAACCAGGTGATAGGGAGCGGTGTAATTCTCGATCGTCGAACTGTCGACTTCGACACTGAGCTTCTCATCCACAGACACCATCACGCCCATACAACCGAGGAGCTCCATGGTGGTGGTGACATCATGCAGGTGCGGTACATTTTCAATCGTAGCCGGACCATCGGCAAGCAAGGTCGCTGCCAGTATCGGTAGAACCGCATTCTTCGCACCGGAGATGCGAACACTACCATGCAGCTTTACGCCACCGTTGATCATTAATTTATTCATCGACAATATTCTCTAATCTCATTTTCGACACCGTAAGCTTTTGCGATTGTCGATACCGTAACCGGTAAGTTTTCAAAATATAACTCACTATTTTTCTGCTGAGCACTTTTTACTATTTCCAGCATTAAAGCCAGGGCGGCGCTATTACATTCGATCACCCCTGATAAATCGATCATAATCGGTTTATTCTCAACTGGATCAGTGTCCGAGATAAAGCCCGACGTCTTACGCAACAGATCAGGCACCGTCGAAAAATCCACGGTTCCCGAAATAATATATTTCTGCTGATTTTGCTGAGTGATTTCAGCCTGACTTTTCTGCACCCGGTAGCCTGCTAATCTCTGTTCAAGACTTATCGTTGCTGGCTAAGGCGCTATTTTTATCACGCATATATTTTAGCAGACCATCGATACCACTTTTACGAATTTCTTGCGTAAAAGTGCCGCGATAACTGGTTACCAGGCTGATACCGTCGATCTTGATATCATACACCTTCCATGCATTATTCTTGATACGAACCCTGTAAGCCATCGATATGGCAGGTCCGCCCGGCTGTATCACCTCAGCTTTTACCGATGCTTTATATGCGTCATCAGCCAGTTTAAGCGGGAAATAATTAATCTGCTGATCTCTGAATTCCAGCAAAGACTTACTGTATGTGCGGACCAGTAAATTTTTGAATTCTGTGACAAACTCGAGCTTCTGATCTTTTGACGCGTTCCTCCAGTTCTTCCCCAGCGCCAGTTTAGCCATGGTGACTTCATCCAGGTGCGGCAAGATGTAATCATCGACGATCTTGTAAACGCGCTCAGGCTCTTTCTGCAACAACTCCCGATCGTCTTGAAGAATCTTTATTACCTGCTGCGAGGTCCTCTCTAGCATGTCCACAGGTGACTCGAGCTGCTGGGCAGCGACTGCTTGTGACCATGGTGCAGCGACGGCTATAAACATCGCGGTAAATACAGTAAAACCAGATTTCTTTATATTCATAGTATTAGTATCCTATTCGGCATCTCCAGTATCGTCATTATCAGACATACTGTATAAAAACTGGCCGATAATCTGTTCCAGCACCAGTGCGGACTGGGTCAGGTCTATGACATCACCGCTCTGTAAAAATTCATCCTCGGCACCCGGTTCAAAACCGACAAACTGCTCACCTAATAGACCCGAAGTCAGAATGCTGGCTGCTGTATCGACAGGAAACTTGTTGTATTTCGCTTCGATCCGCATGCTGACTTCAGCTTCATAAGACTCACTATTATATTGGATATCGCTTACTCGCCCAATCGTAACACCGCCGGCAGAAACCGGCGAACGCACTTTAAGACCGCCAATGTTATCAAAACGGGCTTTTAACTCGTAACTCTCACCACTGCTATAACTGCTCATATTACTCACGCTCATCGCCAGCATGAAAAAAGCAGCAATACC
>CBDUKK010000333.1:0-2588 GCA_965367795.1 uncultured Gammaproteobacteria bacterium | reverse complement strand
TCGAGTTTTACCAGGCCTTTTTTGTTCCAGAATAGCGCCAGCGGCACCAGGGTGTAACCTTTACGCTCGATCTGCCCGATAAGACGGTCGATCTCATAACGATGCATCAATATCTTACGTGCTCGCGTCGGGCTGGCATGGATATGGGTCGATGTGCTGATCAGCGGTGTGATGGTGCCGCCGATCCATTCAAGCTCGCCATTCTTGGCAAAGATATAACTCTCATCGATCTGAACTTTCCCGGCACGCAGGCTCTTCACTTCCCAGCCCTCGAGGGCGAGGCCGGCTTCGAAATTACTTTCGATGCTATAGTCAAATCGCGCTTTCCTGTTGCGCGCGATGGTATTGTCGTTCGTTTTTTTCTTCGCTTTCTTAGCCATGGTAACTGCTGTATCTGGGGGTATATTGGCTCGGTAAAATCAGGTTCGCAAGTATAGGGTATGTGGCCACGGCTGTCATTGCTGCTGAACAGGCCACGGCTAAATAACTATTATTATTAAAAATAACTTGAGTCGATGCCCTAAATTGTTAAAAATGAGCCTCAAAATCTTTTTGATACAATTCTCCTATGGTTCAAGCGCGTAAATCAATTCATGGTCAATGGACCAATCGCACGGTATTTATCCTCGCGGCTACCGGTTCAGCGGTCGGTCTGGGTAATATCTGGAAGTTTCCATATATCGCCGGCGAGAACGGAGGCGGTACATTCGTATTAGTCTACCTTCTATGTATTGCTTTGATCGGCATTCCGATCATGATGGCAGAAATCATGCTGGGCCGTCGTGGTAAACAGAGCCCGATTAATACCATGCTCGCGCTAGCTAAAGATGAAGGTCGCAATCCCGGCTGGGTCTGGTTAGGCTGGATGGGAGTGCTTGCCGGCTTTTTGATCCTCTCTTACTACAGTGTGATCGCTGGCTGGGCCATGTCGTATGTATTTCGCACCGCTGGCGGTATGTTTATCGGTGTCACTGCAGATGGCGTAAACAGTATATTCACCGACCTTGTTACTGATCCTGAACGCTTACTTGCATGGCATACTATCTTTATGGTGATGACCATGGCCGTGGTCGCGCGTGGTGTTAAACATGGTATCGAGAAAGCGGTCACCTTTCTCATGCCGCTATTATTCGGCCTGTTGATCATCATCGTTATTTACTCGATGACAACCGGGTATTTCATGGAAGGGGTACGGTTCCTGTTCACCCCGGGTGAGATAAGCGGTAAGGCTATCCTCATCGCCATGGGGCATGCATTTTTCACCCTCAGCCTCGGTATGGGCGCGATCATGGTCTATGGCTCTTATCTTTCCAGGAAGCACTCCATCGTGCAGGCATCCATTCTGATCGCACTTGCTGATACGGTCGTGGCATTGCTCGCCGGCCTGGCGATCTTTCCGATCGTATTCGCCAACGGACTGGAGCCCGGTGCGGGTCCGGGGCTGATCTTCCAGACGTTGCCAATCGCGTTCGGCCATATGCAGGCAGGTACACTGGTAGGCGTAGTTTTCTTTACGCTGCTGGTATTTGCCGCCTGGACTTCGGCGATATCGCTGATCGAGCCTGCGGTTGCTTACATGGTTGAAAACAAGGGCTATAACCGCATCTATGCCTCTGTCTGGATCGGGGTACTCACCTGGCTGGTCGGCCTGGGAACCGTGTTCTCTTTCAATATCTGGAAAGACAAGACACTGACTATCCCTTACATTTTCGAAAAACTGACGTTCTTTGATACGCTGGATTATTTGACGGCAAACATCATGCTGCCCTTGGGTGGCCTGTTCATTGCGCTGTTTGCTGCCTGGATCATGAAAGAATCGTCAACTCGTGAAGAACTGGACACCTATCCATGGTTGTACAAGATCTGGAACTTTCTGACCAGTTTTATTACACCGCTTGCAGTGATCGTCGTGTTTTTGAAAGCGATCGGTGCCATCTGATCTTATAAGCCATGTCTCATATCAAACGCAGTGCACTGGTGCACTACTCAGCGGCCGAGATGTATCAGCTGGTCAACGATGTCGGCGAGTATGCTACATTTTTACCGTGGTGCCGGTCGTCTGCAGTCAAAACGAAATCAGAGACTGAGATGGTCGCCTCGGTAGAGATCGCGAAAGGAATATTGAATAAGACTTTCACAACCCACAATCAGTTATACAAGGATCAGCGTATCGAGCTGCAGCTGGTTGACGGACCATTTAAGAAACTGAGCGGTTACTGGCAGTTTGATAATCTCAAGACGGACAATGCCTGTAAGGTAACCCTCGAACTGGACTTTGACTTTGATAGTGCGATGATGTCGATCGCTGCTAAACCGATATTTACGCAGATCGCCAATTCCCTGGTCGACTCTTTCTGCAAACGCGCTGTCGAAGTTTATGGTGAACGTGGATAAGTTATGGTTATAGATAGTATCAATGTCGAAGTGGCATATGCCTTACCCGAGAAACAGGTCATCCGGGCAGTGAATGTCGATACCGGTACAACCATCGGTGCTGCAATCGTACAGTCTGGCATCATGATGGACTTTCCTGAGCTAGAGACCGAACTGGAGGATGCCAAGGTCGGTATCTTCGGAAAAGCAGCAGC
>CBDUKK010000332.1:0-2603 GCA_965367795.1 uncultured Gammaproteobacteria bacterium | reverse complement strand
TCGCTTTCTGCCTCTTTAAAAAGGCGGCGCACACGCCAGCCGGGGGCATCACAGGCCTCATCATCGAGCTGCATGTAAGCAAGGATATTGTCACGGACCTTATCATCAACACCGGTAAACGTAATACCCGCCTGCGCATCACAAATGCCTGTCAGAAAAAGCAGACAGGCTAACGCCAACTGCATGGCTGCTACTTTCTGGAGTTTATATACGCTAGAGAACATGACCGTGATTATGCAGGAATATTTTTCGTAGCGCGATATCAACTAATAGCACTGCGATGGTAAATATTGGCCGGCTAACTGAAAGGATAATCTACTTTGTGGTTACGCCGAGGCCGCTTCCAGAAAAGGTAAAAAAAGCTTCGGTTAGTGCTTCACGTGACTAGTGAGTCTGAGCAAAGCTAGAGCAGCTGGTGATCAGCTTACTGATGGCTGTATGCTTAAAAAAGGCTGCTCTCAAGCGACAGCAACAGGTGAAATTATATGCTTCTTGCTAAAGATCATAGCCAATTCAGAATCTGCCCATCAAGGTGCTGATGTCTGGTGTATAAAGACCACCGATACCCTGGTGCGAACGACTATCTTCCCCTGCTGGTCCCTGATCTGTGCTTGCAGCTTATGCGCACCGCGCTCCAGGCGACCAAGATTTAATACCAGGTTCTGCGATTTTTTAATGACTGGATTGCCATCGACCAGCATCCAGATGCTATGGCCCTGTTCAGAATTCAGTCCGGGTTTTAAGTTAAGCGTCACCGTCACATCCGGTTCATTTCGTATGGTCTGGTTATTTGTCGGTGAGACGATATCAAAGCTCAAGTATTTGAACTCGGCAGGCTCTTCTTCAACATCCGTCTTACTACCTGGCGCAACTTTCGGTTTATCCATGACTGATAGCGGTGGCGGGGTAAACTCTTCCGCCTCCTCAAACGGTGTATCTGAATAAACCACGTTACCCTCAGCATCCAGCCCTTTATAGAGGCCGGCGCTAGCCGCCTGCGAGGCGATTAAGGAAAATATCAGCAGACTGTTCAATATTTTATTTTTCATATTACCAAGCATAGCTATTGATGCATCACCTTGCAATGAAGATAGCAAACAGGAATGGACAATATATATCCGCATTCAAGGCAACATATCTTTAAATACATCGATGACAGGAAACTTCTCACTACTGACCTCATCACCCTGACTATCCGGCTGACGAATGCCTAAACAGTGCTCTATACCGTATTCATGGGCAGTATCCAGCACCTCCAGGTTGTCATCGATGAGCATCGTATGTGCCTTATCATACGGCTCGACATGCTGAAGTTTCTCCCAGAAACCCTCGTTTTCTTTCGCCAGCCCTAGATCATGCGCATTCACTATCCTGTCAAAATGCACATGCAGGTTCGTCCTGTCCATCTTAAGATTCAGGCTTGCCGGGTGAGCATTGGTCACCAGCACCACCCGCTTATCATTATGATTCAACCAGGAGAGAAACTCGACCACATCGGGGCGTATCGATATCTTGTCTGCGAGATCATGTTTTAGCTGTTCTATATCCAGCGACAGTTCTTTCGTCCAGAAATCAACACAGTACCAGTCGAGCCTGCCGCGCACCTCGGTATAGCGACACATCAGGTGCCTGTGCGCCTCATCATGCGACAGCTCATGTTTCTCGGCATAGCACTCTGGCACATGCGTCAACCAGAAATGGTTGTCAAAATGCAGATCCAGCAGAGTACCATCCATATCCAGCAGAACGGTTTCGATTTTCTCCCAGGGCAAGGGCTTATTCGGGAATTTTTTGTCATCAGCGTCTATAGTCATAAGCTATCTATTATACAATGCCCACATTAATGAATAACCACCTAAGAACAATATTATGAGTCACACACTGGATCTCGAAAAATTATGCCTGGAATGCGTCAACATCGCCCGTGATGCCGGCGAAGCCATTCTAACTATATACGATGCCGGCTTTAACGTTGAGGAAAAGGAAGACAAATCTCCGCTGACTGATGCCGACCTGGCATCACATAACCTGATCCTGCAACGCCTGGCCGAGCTGACACCGGACATCCCGATTTTATCGGAAGAATCTGCCAAACTGCCCTTCGAAGAGCGCGCCAGCTGGGAGACCTACTGGCTGGTCGACCCGCTCGACGGTACCCGTGAATTCGTCAAACGTAACGGTGAGTTCACTGTCAACATCGCTCTCATCCATCAACACCAGAGCATCATCGGGGTCATCAATGTTCCGGTACTGGATGTCGATTATTACGCCTGGGAGAACGGCGGTTGCTACAAGGTTGAGAATAAGGGTGAGGCCAAACCTATCACGGTGAAAAAGCTGGATGGCTCGAAACTGTCAGTTGCCGGCAGCCGCTCCCACGGCTCCGAGATGATGCAAAGATACATGGAAAAACTCGGTGATGTCGAGACCCTCAGCATGGGCAGCTCATTAAAGTTCTGCCTGGTCGCCGAAGGCCGTGCCGACCTGTACCCCCGTCTTGGCCTGACCTCTGAGTGGGATACTGCAGCCGCACACTGTATCGTCGTGCAGGCAGGCGGCTACATCACCAAAACCGATATGAGTCCGCTTGAATACAACACCAA
>CBDUKK010000331.1:0-2607 GCA_965367795.1 uncultured Gammaproteobacteria bacterium | reverse complement strand
ACCTGTGAATCGCAGTCAGGCATCAGGATCATGTCAGAGGCGTTGATGCCTTTCCAGCCAGCGATCGAAGAGCCATCAAACATCTTACCTTCAATAAGGCTGTCTTCATCAACGGTGTGTGAAGGTACAGAAACGTGCTGTTCTTTACCCTGTGTATCAGTAAAACGGAAGTCGACGAATTTTACGTCTTTTTCCTTAATCATATTTATAACGTCAGTTGCAGACATTTTTAAAGCCTCTAGATAGTTTTGATAAATAGTCCGTGCAAAATTCACAGTTGCATAGCGGGTATCCGCACGGCGTGTATTTTTATTTGTTATCCGGACGCTAGCAATAGTCTGGGTCCAGATAAAAGAACCTTTAATCAACGCTGTTTTCTACTGAGGGCATCAGGTAGATGAAAAAACAACAGAGTTCATCAAAGGTCCTTATTTAACAAGGGTCGATTTTGCACGAAAGCGTCCAATAATGGAAACCCCTTGTGATGTGCATTTTAGCTATGCCGGTGAAAAAAGGTGCAGTGAAACTGGCGCAATAATCCGCGCGCACCAACATGGTGCGAATCAGTAAAATTGCAGTTTGATCTCACCGATAGAGCCCACTTTTCTTGTTGCCTCATCAAAAGCTTTTTGCAGAGAGGGCACGTCTTCAATCTGGGTGAGATATTTATAGGGTAAACCCGCTTCGACGCTGATATGTCCGTCTAGATAGTGCAGGGTGATGTCATCAATGTATTTTAAGGTCTCGTGTTTTGACCATTCCTGGTTCAGGGCCAGCAGTAACTCGCTGCGTAGGGGCAGATCTTTACAGCTTGCTGCTGTCTCATCATCTTCCGGATCAATATGAACCGTGACATCGTTGACTTCATCAAATTTTGCTTTCAGTGCGGTCTCCACACTTTCAGAGATATGGTGACCTTCAGAAACACTCAGTTTAGGCGACACCTGTATATGTACATCGACCAGTGCGTTATGTCCCATACGGCGGCTGCGCAACAAGTGCAGTTCACGGACATCATCGATATCCAGAATAGTGTTTTTAATCTGTTCGACCATCTCCGGCTCCAGTGCTGTATCAACCAGTTCCTGAACACTCTGACGACTAAGATCGAGCCCGATTTTGCCGATCATCAGCGCGACAATAATTGCCGCGATAGCATCGAGCAGGGGGTAACCGATATAGGTGGCGGCGATACCGAAGAGTACCACGATGGAAGATACCGCATCACTGCGGTGATGCCAGGCATTTGCGTCCAGTAACGGTGACCGGATCTTCCTGGCGACGGCACGGGTCGCATGATACAGGGCTTCATTTGCCAGTATCGAAATAGCAGCGATAATCAGGGTGTACGATGCCGGTATTGCGATCTCTTCCGGACGTTCCAGTCTAAGTATGGCGTCATATGCAATGCCAACCGCAACTCCCATCAGCAGGATACCAAGTGCGACAGTGGCCAGCGTTTCATAACGGCCGTGACCATAAGGGTGGTCTTCGTCTGCATCTTCACCGGCATGTTTGGCAGCGACCAGTACCATGGCATCGCTGGCAAGATCAGAGAGAGAGTGGATACCGTCAGCGAGCAGGGCCTGCGATTGTCCAAAGATGCCGCCAACGGTTTTTATCACGGCTAGAAACAGGTTTACTGCTACGCCCCAGAGAGTGATACGGTTGGTTTCCTGTCTACGCTGCTCGATTGAAATTTCCATTGCGGTATTTTGATTGCCACCGATTGATGGCGCAAGTACTTATTGAGATTTAATCTTCCGCAGACCGTTATTCAGACCATCTTCTATATATCCGCCATACAGGTCCAATGAGTTTATACCGAGTATACGTTGCGACACTTCATTGCCATTACCGTCGAAAAATAAAATTGTCGGTGTCAGTTTTACATTGAGATTCCTGGCAAATACTTCGGGTGTCGTTTTTTTACCGGAAAAATCAGTTATCGTATGATAACTGTCGAGATCGATCTTTCGTATCAGTACGACCCTAGAGTAATCATCATTGCGTAACATCGGCTTGATAAACTCCTCTTCCAGCAGGTCGCAATAACCACAGTAACTGGCAGAGACTTCGAGCATGATTATTTTATTGTCATCGCGAGCGACTTTTGCGAGCTCAGAAAAATCAGTGGCATACTGGATTACCACATAAGGCAGATGCTGGTCGTCAGCATCCGTCTGATAGTCTTCCTGCAGGTCAGAGGCTGATGCTATCGAAGCATACAGCTGTATTAATAAGATAAAAAAAAGTGGTTTCATGGTGTATGCATAAATTACGTGGATTAATGTCATGCGTCAAAGTCATCAGTATAATTGAAATTTATGAACGCAGAACCATTCTCGAATTCAACAATCTCCGGCTTTTGAGATATTGCCCATTGCATCAGACGTAGCTGTCCCTCCTCTAGTGAATGCGCGATGGAGCCCTGCAGGTTTTTATGTATCAGCATCACAAGTTGTAATTTATTATTTATGCTGGCGATATGGATATGTGTATCTGGCTGTTTGGTTAAAAATCTATAGATGATGTCAGATGGTAAAAACGGGGTATCACAGGCAACGATCAGCACCCTGTCGTGCTGGCAGTGCGTTAAAGCTGGGC
>CBDUKK010000330.1:0-2620 GCA_965367795.1 uncultured Gammaproteobacteria bacterium | reverse complement strand
TACATCCCTGTATTTCACCCCGATGGGGCCGTGCAAAAGACGCACGTTAAAAATTGCTCCAGACAATTTTTTGAACCCGTGAGCGGATTTAATTCAACACCAGGTCAACCAATAAAAAAGGCCAACCGAAAAACGGCTGACCTTTGTTATTGGTGGAGATGGCGGGAATTGAACCCGCGTCCGCAAGCACTCCGCCATCGGCTCTACATGCTTATTTCGTCTATTGATTTAACTTTGTATTACCCGACGAACAGGGAAAATACAGAGCGATTCTGGATAAGTTTTAACGAATCCACACCAGACATGCTTCATCGCGATCTTACATGAGTCGACCCCGGTTATCTAAGCGTGTAAGCGCACATTAGGCCGAGGGCTATGAGCAGGTTATTAAGCTGCTAAAGCGTAGTTGTCGTCGTTGGCAACTATAAGTTTTGTGAACGGTTTTAAGAGGAACTTCACACCTCTGCATGCACCTCAGGTTTCATTACCCACGTCGAAGCCATGTCATCCCCTGAGCTGGTACTACTTCAAATAGAACGGTCAAGTTCTGGCGTCTATTATACGCTATTTAACCGCCTGATATATATATGACTGCTTTAATTGGGATTTCAAGTGCCGACTTAGGGTAATCGCGGAATAAATTCCGCGATGAAAGTACTACAGAGCGCGACTTGGAGTCCAATTCAGGGTAATATTCCGCTTTAATTTTTGTCTGGCTCGGCTGCCTTTTCCGGCCATACACATATGCCCCATAATTCTAAAAATCAGACCTAAAAATGCAGATATTTATTGGTTCCACCGCGCTATCAAGATTTCGTCAGGAAAAATTACTTAACCAGCTTCAGTCGGTTATTCCCGAGGTGACTCAGTTAAGTGCTCATTTCGTACATTTTGCTGATACCGATAAACCGCTAACTGACGACGAGACGGCGGTTCTCGAAAAGCTGCTCCGCTATGGGCCTCATATGGAAGAGACCTCGACCGAGGGTAAGCTTTTCCTCGTCGTGCCACGCGCCGGAACTATTTCTCCCTGGTCTTCGAAAGCCACTGATATCGCACATAATTGTAACCTGCAGATGATCAGCCGGATCGAGCGTGGTATCGCCTACCACGTCGATTGTGGAAATGGTTTTCAATGGCAGGACGCTGAACAACTGGCAGTTGCCGGGCTCTTACATGACCGCATGATCGAGATGGTGCTCGACGAGCTCGATGCAGCCAGCTGCCTGTTCGGTCATCACGAGCCTGCACCAGGTGAATCTGTCAACCTTATCGATAATGGCCGGGAGGCACTGGTTGATGCCAATCAGCGACTGGGGCTGGCTCTTTCCGGGGACGAGATCGATTACCTGAGTAGTTACTTCACTTCTATCGGTCGTAATCCGGTCGATGCAGAGCTGATGATGTTTGCACAGGCAAACTCAGAACACTGCCGCCATAAGATATTCAACGCTGACTGGGTCATCGATGGTGTCGAGCAGGATAAGTCGCTGTTCAAGATGATCAGAAACACCTACGAAAGCCATTCCGAAGATGTCCTGAGTGCTTACAGTGACAATTCATCAGTTATCGCTTCACATAAGGCAAAACGCTTTATCGCGGATAACGAGACGCATCGATATAACTACCATGATGAGCACATCGCTATCCTGATGAAAGTGGAGACGCATAACCATCCGACTGCGATCTCGCCATTTCCAGGTGCTGCTACCGGGTCCGGTGGCGAGATACGTGATGAAGGCGCTACCGGCCGCGGTTCAAAACCCAAGGTGGGACTGTGTGGTTTTTCGGTTTCTAACCTGAAGATACCGGATTACCTGCAATCATGGGAGACTGATTTTGGCAAGCCAGAGCGTATCGTTTCAGCACTAGATATCATGCTGGAAGGACCCCTTGGTGCCGCTGCCTTTAACAATGAGTTCGGCCGCCCCAATATCGCCGGATATTTTCGCACCTTCGAAGAACAGGTCGCTGGCCCCGATGGTGATGAAGTCCGTGGCTACCATAAGCCGATCATGCTGGCGGGCGGTTACGGCAATATCCGTGAGCAGCATATCGAAAAGCTGGCTTTGCCTGTGGGCACACCGATCGTGGTGCTTGGCGGACCGGCCATGTTGATCGGCCTGGGCGGCGGTGCCGCATCTTCTATGGATAGCGGTGCCAGTGCGGAAGATCTCGACTTTGCCTCGGTGCAGCGCGGTAATCCCGAGATGGAGCGGCGTTGCCAGGAAGTGATTGATTCGTGCTGGTCTCAGGATAACAATCCTGTGCTTTCGATCCATGACGTCGGTGCAGGCGGGCTCTCCAATGCGTTGCCTGAACTGGTCTATGACGGCGGTCGTGGCGCTGAATTTGAATTGCGTGAAATACATAACGATGAACCGGGTATGACACCGATGCAGATATGGTGTAATGAATCCCAGGAGCGCTATGTGATCGCGGTCGATCCACAGCGTATCGATGATTTTAAAAAGTTATGTGAACGTGAGCGTTGTCCCTATGCGATCCTCGGTGAAACCACCGAAGCGCAGACACTGAAAGTCCATGATCGCCACTTCGATAATTACCCTGTAGATATGCCGCTGGATGTGTTGCTGGGTAAACCGCCAAAGATGACGCG
>CBDUKK010000329.1:0-2623 GCA_965367795.1 uncultured Gammaproteobacteria bacterium | reverse complement strand
AGAATAAAATCATCTATTTCACTAAAGTTAGATGATGGCGAGGCAAGCGGTCATGCGATACTCAATATCGAAAAACTTGATTACGGCATCACAACACGACTGTTTGAGCCTGATTCGAAAATCGACGGCATCATCAGTACCAGGGTCGATCTCGAACTTGGCGGCAGTGATTTCACCCGTTTACTCGATCAGGCAAATGGCATCATAGACATCGCAGTCTGGCCCAGAAATACACGTCCAACGAAAGCACTCAACCTGTGGACGACCAACCTTTACCTGATACTGTTACCCGAACTAAAAAAGAAACAATCATTAGTCAATTGCATTATTGGTTTGATGAACATTGAAGATGGAACGCTGCGAGAAGAATTTTTTGCCCTCGATACCACGAAATTATGGATATATGGAAACATCAATGCGGATTTCAAGCAGGAATATATAAAATTGTCGCTGTTCCCACAATCTAAAACTGCACGACTGTTTTCTTTTCAGTCACCGATAAGAGTCGAGGGCAGATTTTCTGATATACATATGGCCATCAATCCGGTGGATCTGACAGGCAGTTATATCTCCTTCATAACCAGCCCTCTTAGTGTACCAGCACGCTGGATATTTGGTAAAAAGGTCCCCGAAGACGGCAGCGCAATATGCGAACAACTATTCGACCGCGAGTATGTAGAAAAGCTTAACGCAGAAGTGAAAATAAAAGATAAGAAAGAGATCGATGAGATACTGGAGTCTTACTAATAAAAAGAACAAGTCACAACAAAACCATCACAAATAAAAACGGCTCCTTGGAGAGCCGTTTTTATTGAAATCAAGCTTGAGACTATCTATTCTCAGACATTTCCTTCTCATGCTGCATTCTTCTCTCTTCTATCTCCTTTTCATGCTGCATTCTTCTTTCTTCCATCTCCTTGTCGAACTGCATTCTTCTCTCTTCCATCTCCTTCTCACGTAGCTGCATTCTCTCTTCCATCTCTTTTTCACGCTGTGTCATCCTTTCTTCCATATCCTTTTCACGTTGCACCCTTCTCTCTTCCATCTCTTTTTCAAACTGCATCCTCCTCTCTTCCATTTCCTTGTCATGCTTGATTCTACGCTCCTCGATTTCCTTATCATATTCTTTCATGCGAAGCTCATGTTCGCTCCAGGCTTGCTCACGCTCAGCTTGCATCTGCTCTATTCGTGCATCGATATCTGCTTTTCCTGAATCGTCAGCTAAAACCACAGGCGTTGATAATGATGCAGTTAATAACAGTGTAAAAAGAATGATGTTTTTGGTTTTCATAGGTTAGTTTCCTGTATTGCCAGAAGGCCATTTAAAATCTAATAGTCGAACTTTTCATGATAATAAAACTACTTATGAACAATATTGATTTAAATCAAGCCCGTTCGATGCTCGTTACCAGCCAAAAAAAACCAAAAGCTGCAAGCCATGTATCCAGCCAATTCCGACAGGATCTTGATACTTGATGTTTATTTACACAGAGGAATAAACAGCTCGATCATTCTCCCAAAACCTCCAGCAGCGGCGTACCAACGGTTCCGGATGGCGGCTTCACCTTGAGGTAGGCTGCCAGTGTCGCGGCAATATCATAGGGTGTGACCGCGCGGTTTACTTTTGCGGCCTTTAAACCTGCTCCGGCAAACATGATCGGCACGTATGTATCATAGCGCCATGGTGAACCGTGGGTAGAAGCTACAATCAAACCGTCGAAATCATTGATAAACACATTGGGTTCAAATACCAGGTAGATATCACCGGAACGCTTCGAGTGGAAGTTACGCAATATCGAACGTGTCAACAGCGTATCCGGCAGACTGTCTGTGCCCAGCGCCGAGCTGGACACCGCATAAGCCACGCCATCAAACTTCAATAACTCTGCGGCGATGGCTTTTTCGACCTCAGCCTGATCCAGCCCTTTAGCGTGAATCAGATCCTGGTTGAGATAAAGGTAGGGATGATAATAGGCTTCGATCAGCTCTTCACCGATACCGAACTGCTTTTTTAACGCCGCGATTGCCGGGGTTTTGTCCAGGCTCTCGGTATCGAAATAATGCGCTTTATCGATACCGCGCTCGTGCAGGTGGCCAGGCACCTCTGGCTGTCCGTGATCTGCCGATAGCACGATCAAGGTATTATCCAGCCCGACCTTTTTATCAATGAAGGCAAACAGATCCGCCAGTGTACGATCAAGACGCGCTATATTGTCTTCACTCTCCAGACTGGAGGCGCCAAATATATGACCGACATAATCGGTGGATGAAAAGCTGACGGCCAGGTAATCCGGTATCTCATCCTGACCCAGCTGTTCGTTCTCTAGCAATGCCTTTGCAAAATCCAGAGTCAACTCATCACCGGCAGGACTAAGCGTTAACCGGGTGGTGAAGTATTTATCATCCGCTTTACCATAAGCGTGCGGAAAGGTGCGACCAAAACCTGGAAAATCAGTCTCGTAGTCGCGATCGTCAGCGTTACCGAATAAATACTTAGAGGGTGAATGCATCAGCTGCCAGGACTTACCGGCATAGTCCAACGCCGGTTTGCGTGCATTCCACTTATTTACCCAGTCAGGATACTGATCGTAATAATAAGTGCTGGTAACAAATTCACCGCCTT
>CBDUKK010000328.1:0-2624 GCA_965367795.1 uncultured Gammaproteobacteria bacterium | reverse complement strand
ATGGCAAAAAAGTGATCATCAGTGAAACCGGCTGGCCGAACAGAGGCTCAGCTTATGGTGCGGCCGTTCCAAGCCCTGAGAATGCAATGAATTATTTTATACACTGTTATCAATGGGCCGATGAAGAAGATATCGAGATAATCTATTTTTCTTCTTTCGACGAAACATGGAAGGTCGATGATGAAGGTGATGTCGGTGCCTTCTGGGGCCTGTGGGATAAAGACGGCAAGCTTAAATATACCTGATTCGTGTTACAGGGCCGCAACCAGTAATCACATAATAATACATCTGATAATTTCTCCTTAACCCATGTTTTAATTCTTCACATCTTACGGATGACTGCTATGGAAATCGACGTCACGACCCCGGCACTGCTGTTCCCCGCTATTTCATTATTACTGCTGGCATACACCAACCGGTTTATGGGGATCGCAAAACTGATCCGACAGTTACGACGCAAACTGAACGACAAGAACTATACGCAGGTCAGTCGCCAGGTCGCCAATCTAAAACTCCGTATAAAGCTGATTATCTGGACGCAGGCGAGCGGGATAGTCAGCCTGATCTTATGCACCCTGTCGATGATGTCGCAATTCTTTGCAGCCAGTCTATTTGGCTATCTCAGTTTCGCTCTCAGCCTGATCCTCATGGTCATCTCGTTGATACTCTCCCTGCTGGAGATCACTATTTCCGCGAAGGCACTCAACGTAGAACTGGAAGGGATGGAGAGACTAAATGCACGACAAGAAGAATAGGACAAAGATCTTTGACCTCTTTAACTATCAACCAGCAAGCATTTCTCCTACAGGGACTCTTCAGTAATATTGTCGATGATATCTTGCATATCACTGTCGGTTGGCTTCCTTGAAAATGCGATCCTGGTAATACCATCAACATGTTCGAACATGTAATTATTACCCATTATCAGTACCACATGTGATTTATGTAATTACTTATCAGCATATGGGCGCCTGAAACTTTTGCGTGCATGCTCTACATCACTTCTGATAGTGCAATCCGATGCATGATCATTAACCAGCCCCATCGCCTGCATAAAAGCATACGCGGTAGTGGGACCGACAAACTTCCAGCCCATCCTCTTCAGGTCTTTCGATAGTGCTATCGATTCGTCAGATATGGAAACAGTCTGTGGTTTCGCGAGTTGCTTCATATCTGGCTCGTAACGCCAGAAATAGGCCGCAAGTGACCCCTCTTTCTCTATCAGTTCCCTGGCTCGTTTTGCGTTATTGATGACCGCTTCGATCTTACCACGATGACGAACGATGCCTTCGTCCTTGAGTAGACGGTTGATGTCGCGCTGTGTGAAACGCGCTATGTTTTCGAAATCGAATCCGTGAAAAGCCGAGCGAAAGTTTTCACGTTTAGCGAGGATAGTGCGCCAGCTTAATCCGGACTGAAATCCTTCGAGGCATAACTTTTCAAACAGGCGAATATCATCATCGACAGGGAAACCCCATTCATCATCATGATAGGCGAGATACTCAGTTGTGGCAGTACACCAGCTACAGCGCAGCTTACCGTCAGCACACTTTATAGTGTCATCCATATACCCTCTCCTTTTATCAACGTTATAAGATACATTAGCATTTTACTCAGTCAGGAATAAACTACAGCCGCTACCCCTGTTATTTCACATAATCGTTTTAAATATTCAGTCACATAAAAGGCAAAAAGGCAAGAGAAGACACATCTCGCTATCGATGACTCTTTAAACCTTGTACAATCGATACAGACAGACATAACACCGGGGATAACTATTGAGAAAAATACTACTCATCAGTTTTACTTTAACTCTACTAAATACCGTGGTGATTAATTCAGTCTCTGCGACACAGAGAAGCATTCATGAAGTAGAGCTCAATAAATCACAGGTAATATCTGGCAGAGTATCGGATGTTATCACCTCAGCTGGTTTCACTTATACCGAGGTGAACACTGGTAAAGAAAAAGTCTGGACAGCCTGCCCCGGAGTCATCTCATTAAAAGCTGGTGACATGGTCTCGTTCTCGGCTGAGATACCTGTACACAACTTTCACAGCAAATCCCTGGGGCGTGATTTCACTACCATATATTTCATACAGCAATATATAACCGATAAAGGTATATCAACAATTACAACGCCTCATGGCGAGATTGAAAAGCAGCAGATGATCGATCCCGCCACGCCCTCATCCATTGCCACACGAGGCGAAGTCAGCAGAGGCGACTACCTGCGCGAGGCTTCACTGAAGGGACTCAACGGGAAACAGAGAATGCTGTCGGAATTCAAGGGCAAACCACTGATCATCAATGTCTGGGCCAGCTGGTGCGGCCCTTGCCGGGCCGAGATGGGTTCGCTGGAAAGGCTAGCACAGAAGTATAATGGCAGAGAGTTCAACGTCATCGGAATATCGACTGATGACTATCATAATAAAGCTATGGCTTTCATAGAACAGACAGGAATCACTTTTGAAAATTACCACGACAGCAGACTAATACTGGAAAACATGCTTGGCGCTAATACAATTCCTCTGACTGTTTTAGTTGACGAGCACGGTCGTATTCTAGAAAAAGTACGTGGAGCACGCGAGTGGGACAGTCCTGAAATCGTAGATGCTATAGCT
>CBDUKK010000327.1:0-2645 GCA_965367795.1 uncultured Gammaproteobacteria bacterium | reverse complement strand
TCAGAGTTCGCTGAGATTGTACCAACCTGGGCAATCGCGTCAGTTGTTGCACAAGGCTTAGATAATTTCTGCAGCGCTTCAACAGCTGCAATAGTTGCCTTATCGATACCGCGTTTCAGGTCCATCGGGTTCATACCGGCAGAAACTGATTTCATGCCTTCGCGAACGATACCCTGAGCCAGTACGGTAGCAGTGGTAGTACCATCACCAGCGATGTCAGATGTCTGTGATGAAACTTCTTTCACCATCTGTGCGCCCATGTTTTCAAACCTGTCTTCCAGTTCGATCTCTTTGGCAACTGAAACACCGTCTTTTGTGATAGTCGGCGCACCGAATGATTTTTCTAGAACAACATTACGGCCTTTAGGACCTAATGTAACTTTTACTGCGTTGGCAAGAATATTCACTCCGTTAACCATACGGTAACGTGAGTCATCGCCAAAACGTACGTCTTTTGCTGACATATATAAATTCCTCTAATCTGGTTCTTAATAGTTAATGTGAAAACAGCTTATGCCGCAATGACACCTAAAATATCTTCTTCGCGCATTATCAGTACTTCCTGACCTTCGATCTTGATCTCAGTACCTGAATACTTGCCAAATAAAACCTTGTCACCGACCTTCACATCCAGTGCACGAACTTCACCTGCATCGTTTACTTTGCCGTTACCAACGGCGATAACTTCACCTTCTACCGGTTTTTCAGCGGCTGAATCTGGAATTACGATGCCACCGGCACTGGTGCGCTCTTCTTCCATACGTTTTACGACAACTCTGTCATGTAATGGACGTATTTTCATTATTGTGTTTTCCTCTAGATAAAAATAAAATTATTAACTTTTAGCACTCTCTCAATGTGAGTGCTAATCATAATGACGAAACCTACAGAGTCAAGTATCTCGACCCTGAAAGTCTGATGATTTGACTAATGCGGTCAATTTTCCTGTTTACAAGGTTATTTCCTGAAAAAAACGAGATATTCAGGATATTCAATAAAGAATCAGCGCGAAACTGGCTGTGAAAAGGGGGCTTCCACTAATCTTCCCTTTTATACTCACCTTCGATAGTACGGCCTACCCTGCGTCCCGTCGAAGATCCCTTGTCACGGTCCTGTTGCTGACCCGGCTGATGGTGAGATTCAAAACCACCCATAGTGGCATTGAAGCTGCCATGAACAGACGCCCTGGCCATGATATAGCGGATTATTGCCTGCCGGCTTGCGGGTATAAGGCACAACATACCGATGGCGTCCGTTATAAAACCAGGGGTGATTAGCAGTACACCAGCCACTGCCAGCGCGATTCCTTCCATCATCTCCATCGCAGGAATCTGCCCTTGCGACATATTTCTCTGCGCACGCATCAGGGTACTCATACCCTGTATGCGCAATAAACTCACCCCGACAACAGCCGTCAATATGACCAGCATCACCGTCCAGAAGGCACCGATAGCTTCACCGACGACGATGATGAAATACAGTTCTATCAGAGGTATAGCAATAAATAATAGGGGCACGGTATTGTCCTTCGTATGTATATTTCTTTGATTTATCTAATTTTAAGATATATTTAAGTATTCTTTTGTCTGCAAACATCAGTATATGTCTATAATATTACAGGTACTTTAACTGGCAGCTATACGATTTCAGCTCTGCGCCAGCTTTTTGAACCAAATATAATGATTATGTCTAAGCATAATCGCATACCTCAACACATATTGACGCTAAATCATGACTAAAACTTTGAAATTTCTCACTTCCTTACTGCTGTTATTAAGTTTCAGCCTGGCACCTGCTTCATTTGCCCTGGCAGATGATAACTTCAACCTGCTAGACAGCCTCGGTGGTGCTGAGGACGATATCCTCGATCCGGATGAAGCCTTCAAAATCAGTTACGACTCGCAACCTGGCCTGTTCAAAGTTAACTGGGAAATCGCGGAAGGTCATTACCTGTATCGCGATAAGATGCAGATTACGACAGACGAACCCGGGATAAATTCAAATCCCCTGGTAATGCCACAGGGTGATGCCAAGGATGACCCTATATTCAACAAGACGCTCTATGTATTCCATAACCTTGCTGACGCTGCTCTGCCCTACCAATATAATGATAGTGGTGACAAAGAAGTTACTTTCAAGGTCAAGTACCAGGGCTGTTCCGAAATCTCCGGCATCTGCTACCCGCCGCAGACAAAAAAATTCACAGTAAAACTATCTCCTATTTCAGAAGCACAGGCAGCAGCAAGCCAGCAAGAGGCTGGTCTTTCTGAACCAGTTTCCGAGCAGGACGAGATCGCCAATGCATTACGAAGCGGTAATACCTGGCTGACACTGATCATCTTCTTCGGTGCCGGGTTATTACTGGCGTTTACTCCCTGTGTGTTTCCGATGATCCCTATCCTCTCCGGCATCATCGTCGGTCAGGGTGAAGAGATCACTACCCGAAAAGCATTTTATCTTTCACTGGTATATGTTCTCGCTATGGCGTTGACCTATACCATCGTTGGTGTACTTGTCGGCCTGTCCGGAGAAAACATTCAGGCATGGTTCCAGAACCCATGGATCATCGGCAGCTTTGCCGCTATCTTTGTCGCCTTATCATTCTCCATGTTTGGCTTCTATGAACTACAGATGCCTGCCAGCAT
>CBDUKK010000326.1:0-2646 GCA_965367795.1 uncultured Gammaproteobacteria bacterium | reverse complement strand
AATACCGCTATCTGGCCGATCTATGGTAATCATGATGCACGCCGCTGGACCTATTTCAGGGTGTTCAATCTTCCGCAGAGTGGCCAGGCCGGTGGTGTCGCATCAAAGACTGAAAATTACTACGCGATCGATTATTCGAACGTGCATTTTGTGATGCTCGACTCGCAGGACAGCGATCGTTCGAAAACAGGAAAGATGGCCCGGTGGCTGGAACGTGACCTGGCAGAGAATGATAAACCGTGGGTCATTGCAGCCTTCCATCATCCGCCTTATACCAAGGGCAGCCACGATTCTGACGAAGAATACGATAGCCGTGGCAGGATGCAGGATATGAGAGAAATCTTCCTGCCGATCCTGGAGCAGGCCGGTGTCGACCTGGTGCTCTCCGGTCATAGTCATGTCTATGAACGCTCTCACATGATCGACTGTGCCTATGGTTCATCCGATGAATTCAGTGCAGAGAATATCGTGTCGCAAGGCATCGAGGGCAAACAAAAACAGTATAAGAAACCGCTGCAGCCAAAAGCGCATCAGGGCACGATCTATACCATCTCCGGCTCATCATCGACAGCCGATCATGGACCGATCGATCATCCTGCGCATCATACCGGTTTTCTGGAAGCGGGTTCCATGGTCATCGATGTGGTGGATGACAAACTGACGGCACGTTTTATCAATAATGAAGGCCAGGTCAGGGACGAGTTCAGCATCACCAAGGATGCAGAATATAACAGTGAGTATGAGGGCTGTAACAGGTAACCGCGGCCATCAACCAGGTCATTGCCCTTCGGCTGCAGGGTGAAGTCTTTCTGATTAAACAGATGCTGTGATTTGCGGTGCTCAGTCCTTGAACAGGCTCCGTGCTTTCTCCAGGTCTTCCGGCGTGTCCACTGCCAGGCCCTGGTATTCATCCAGCGTCGTTACATTGATAGCGATATCGTTTTCCAGTGCCCGCAGCTGCTCCAGTTTCTCGGTCTGCTCTAACGGAGTCTGCGCCAGCTGCATCAGCCGGGTCAGTGTCTCGCGGGTATAGATATAAACACCGATATGGATCTGGCCTTTACCCGGGATCTCTCCCTGCTGGGTGACCGGGATCATGCTCCTGGAAAAATATAATGCATTGCCTGTGACCGAAGTGACCACTTTTACATTTGATGGCGCTGCCAGCACCTTATCGTCGCTACACCAGTGTGAGAGCGTGCCCATCTGCGGCTTATCCTGGGCGATGAAAGTGTGTACCAGGTGGTTGATATGCAGCGGGTCGAGTGTGACTTCATCACCCTGTATATTGACGAAGATATCGGCATGCGATTCCTGCATGTACTCGGCGATACGGTCGGTGCCCGATGCGCAATTCTCGGAAGTCATGGCCGCACTGTAACCTGCATCATTCACCACGTCGAATATCCGTCGGTCATCGGTTAAAACGATAACATCACTCAGCGTCGCCGCCTGCAGCGCCCGTTCCAGCACGTGGATGATCATCGGTTTGCCGTTGATATCAGATAGCGGTTTACCGGGCAGTCTGGTCGATGCATACCTGGCGGGTATGCAGCCGATGATTTTGTATTTATGTGTCATGCTGTTTCTCTACCTGGTGTGATGTTCTGATAATACTCTCGATCTGTGTTGCCACATCATCGACCGTGATCAAGTCCATGCTCTCAGCCGTTTTCACGCGCTCCCCCCAGGAGGCCTGTTCGACGGTCGTATTATTGTACTCTAACAGGGCTTGCGGGTATCTGTTGACGACAAAAGATAGATGATTGTATGGACCGGCGCGATCGGGATTGGTCGCAGCGTACAGGCCGATAGTGTCTGTACCCAGTGCACTGGCGATATGTACCGGCCCGGTATCAGGGGCGATCACCATGTCAGCCAGTTGTAATACCGCGACCAGTTCATCGATACCGGTTTGGCCGATGAGGTTCAGCGGTTCGGCCGAGTCGCATAAGGACAGGATCTTCTCTGCCATCTCGGTTTCCAGCGGACTATTGCCGCCGGTGAGAACGACCTGCATATCATGGCGGGTGCTGACCAGGTCAGCGATCGCGGCATAACCTTCGGCATGCCAGTTGCGCCAGTTCTTTGATTTGGCGACGGCGCAGGGGTTGATGACAAATAATCTTTTATCGGTGGCCAGCCGTTTTTTCATGTGCTCGATAGCGACCGGAGAGACCGGCAGGCGCCATTCGAAAACGGGGTCGAGGCCAAAATAACGTGGAAATTCGAGGAAGCTGTCGAGTACATGCTGGCGTATCGAAGCCGGTTTGATCTGCCGGTTGCAGAATAATGACTGCATGTCCTTGGCGCGGGCCCGGTCAAAACCCAGCTTGATCTTTGCCGGTATGAACAGGCTGGCGACCGAGGCACGGATAGATAACTGCATGTGCAGCAGTACATCAAACCTGTGGCCATCGAGGTGCTGCTTAAGCTGTGTTTTCAGTTGCGGGTAGGACGCGAGACCGGCTGATTTATCGAAGATAATAAAATGGATATCCTCTAGCTCCCTGACCAGCTGGTACTCTGTTTTACCGATGATCCAGGTGATCTTTGTCTGTGGCCAGTGCTTCTGCAATGTTCGCAAAGTAGGTAAAACATGCGTAATATCACCCAGGGCAGACAGTCGTAACAGGCATAATGTTT
>CBDUKK010000325.1:0-2666 GCA_965367795.1 uncultured Gammaproteobacteria bacterium | reverse complement strand
AACACCTGATATTAAAATCACCGGAGGAATACAAATGATATCCCGAAAAACCCTTTACACTGTATTAACACTCTCAGTGTTGTCGCTTGCCACTAATTCAGTCTATGCAAAGACTGATTCAGAGACTGAGACCGCCTATGAAGGCGCGCCCAGTGGCATTGATCCAGCAAGCGCAAAAAACATGATCACCTCAGACGGTCCGGCGATGACCGTCGAAGATTTCAACCATAGTAAAAAGATCTTCTTCGAACGCTGCGCTGGTTGCCATGGCGTATTACGTAAAGGCGCTACAGGTAAGGCCTTAACGACTGATATTACCCGCTCTCGCGGCGACGCTGCGTTAAAAGCATTTATCACTTACGGCTCACCGGCCGGTATGCCTAACTGGGGTACTTCGGGCGATCTCACTGAAGAAGAGATCGCTATGATGGCGAATTATCTGCAACATGAGCCGCCAACTCCGCCTGAGTGGGGTATGGATGAGATGAAAGCCAGCTGGAAAGTATTGATTCCAGTGAAAGACCGTCCCAAGAAAAAGTTAAACGATTACGATATCGATAATATTTTCTCTGTCACCCTGCGTGATGCAGGACAGATCGCTATCATCGATGGTGACACCAAGAATATCATCAACGTGATCGATACCGGTTATGCCGTTCATATCTCCCGTATGTCTTCTTCAGGCCGCTACCTGTACGTTATCGGCCGCGATGCCAAGATCAACCTGGTCGACCTATGGATGAAGACACCGGACAATGTCGCGACCATAAAAGTAGGACTGGAAGCGCGCTCTGTAGAAACTTCTAAATACAAAGGTTACGAAGACAAGTATGCAATCGCCGGTGCTTACTGGCCGCCACAATATACCATCATGGATGGTTTCACACTGGAACCAAAACAGATCGTTTCTACCCGTGGCATGACAGTGGACACACAGGAATATCATCCTGAACCACGTGTAGCAGCCATCGTCGCTTCGCATGAACATCCGGAATTTATCGTCAACGTTAAAGAGACCGGTAAGATCCTGCTGGTCAATTATAAGGATATAGATAACCTTTCTGTTACTACTATTCCTGCTGCTCGCTTCCTGCATGATGGCGGCTGGGATAAGACACACCGTTACTTCATGACAGCGGCGAACAAGTCAAACAAGATCGCTGTTGTCGATTCCAAGGAACGTAAACTAGTCGCTTTAGTCGATGCGACCGAGATACCTCATCCCGGACGCGGCGCTAACTTCGAGCATCCAAAATTCGGTCCTGTCTGGGCAACCAGTGCCCTGGGTAATGACAACATTACTCTGATCGGCACCGACCCTGCCAAGCATAAAAAGAATGCCTGGCAGGTGGTAGAGACTCTGCATGGCATGGGTGGTGGTTCCTTGTTTATCAAGACTCATCCCAAGTCGAATAACCTGTGGGTAGATGCACCGTTGAACCCTGATACCAAGATCAGCCAGTCAATCGCTGTGTTTGATATCAAGAACCTCGATAAAGGTTTAACCATACTGCCGATTGCAGAGTGGGCAGAACTGGGTGAAGGTGTAAAACGTGTGGTTCAGCCAGAGTATAACAAGGCCGGTGATGAAGTCTGGTTCTCCGTATGGAACGGTAAAACAGAAGAATCAGCGCTGGTGGTTGTCGACGATAAAACTCGTAAGTTGAAAAAAGTGATCAAAGACAAACGACTGGTCACACCAACAGGCAAGTTCAACGTTCACAACACGGTTCATGATATCTACTAAAGAACTTTACTGAAATAACTATCTGCGGGCGGGAGTAGCCTGTCCGCAGACAGTTCTATTAACAACAAGGAGGCAAGCTGAATGAAAAAAAATGGTTTTGTTTCACTCGTGGGCGCAGGTCCCGGTGATGCTGAATTGCTCACCATTAAAGCATTGCGTTTATTAAAAACAGCGGATGTTGTTATTTATGATCGGCTGGTCTCTGCCGACATACTCGAATTAATTCCGGCTGGTGTTAGCCGCATGTCAGTCGCTAAATCACCCGGAAAACATTGTGTACCCCAGGACCAGATCAACGAGATCATCGTTAACCTGGCAAAAGCCGGCCGCCGTATCGTACGTCTCAAAGGCGGTGATCCATACATGTTTGGCCGTGGCGGCGAAGAGGTCCTGGCACTGATCAAACATCATATCGATTATGAAGTCGTCCCCGGCATCACCTCGGCCTCAGGCTGCAGTGCCTATAGCGGCATCCCTTTAACCCATCGCGGTCTGAGTCGCCGCGTGCAGTTTATCACCGGGCATTTTAATAATGACGAACCGCTTGAACTCAACTGGCAGTCTATCGCTGATCCGGAGTCGACCCTGGTGATCTACATGGGACTGGCAAATCTGCCGTTGATCATGCGTTCTTTGATCAAGGCAGGCCTGCCCGCATCAACACCTGCAGCAGCCGTACAAGATGGCACGACAGTAAAACAGCGGCGTGTTATCAGTACACTCGAACAACTGGATGATGTCATCCAGGAACACGGGATGCAGGCGCCGGTCATGCTCATCATCGGTAAAGTGGTAGCACTGGCCGATGAACTCGACTGGTTCCAGCGTGAACTGGATGCGAATAACGAAAAGGAGAACTGGCATGAAAAAAATGCTGTTCGTGGTTAGCCTGCTGGCAACTCAAAACGGCCTGGTCGCT
>CBDUKK010000324.1:0-2717 GCA_965367795.1 uncultured Gammaproteobacteria bacterium | reverse complement strand
GCCGGACCTGTGGGTTTTCAACCAGATGGCAAAGCGCTTCAATCAAGACAGTAAAGTTACTTTCCCTGAGAAAGCAGCCGATATCTTTATCGAGATGGCCGCTATCTCAAAAGGCCGGCTGGCAGATATCTCGGGTATGAGTCACGATCTGATCGATAAAAATAGAGGCGTGCAGTGGCCTTATACTGAGGAACAGCTGAGTAATAACGAAACGCCGCCACAAGGTGGTAAGCGGCTATATACCGAGACTGCCACTTTCCGTTATGCGGATGGCAGGGCCAAACTGATCCCGCTACCTTTTATCGATAATAATGAGGTGCCCGATGACAAGTTTCCTATCTGGCTTAACACCGGCCGCCTGGTCGAGCACTGGCACGGTCGTACCAAGACCGGAAAGATCGGTAACAATAACAAGTACAGCCCGATACCTTTCATCGAGATTAATCCCGATCTCGCGGCTGAGCTGGATATTCAGCGTGGCGAGTATGTGCGCCTGGTCTCGCGTCGTTCTGATGCCGTGGTGATGGCGACACCGACGCAACGGGTGCCAAAGAATATGATATTTCTGCCGTTTCATTTTCACGATTGCGCTAACCGTTTGACGCTCGGTTTACTCGACCCACATTCTCGTCAGCCCGCTTATAAACAATCGGCTGTCCGTATCGAGAAACTGGCTGACCAGAAAGCGGCGGCAAAACTTAGCATGGAAATGCGAGCATTCTAAATAAGGTAGATAATTAACGTGTTTAAAAGAAGAGAGAATGAACCTGATTACGCATTGTTGAATGATCCAGGCTGTCAGACACTAAACCTTTATGGAAATCCCATCGAGACCGTGCAGCAGGATGACGCTCTCCGTGAACAGTCATTTGTGATCAATGACGATGAAGCTGGCGGCGAGAATCCTAATCGTTATAAGCAGCATGGCTTCTATTTCAATGCCGATAACTGTATCGCCTGCCATGCATGTGAAGCGGCATGCAGTGAAAAGAATGATAACCCGGCACATATCTCATTTCGTTCGGTCGGGTTCGTGGAAGGCGGGACTTATCCTGCGTACCAGCGCCTGAATATTTCCATGGCCTGTAACCACTGTGATGATCCGGTCTGTCTGAAAGGCTGTCCGACGCGCGCTTATACTAAGTTCGCCGAATACGGTGCGGTACTGCAGGACCCAGACATCTGTTTTGGATGTGGTTACTGTACATGGGTGTGCCCTTACAATGCACCGCAGCTTGACCCGGTTAAAGGCCAGGTGACGAAATGCAACATGTGTGTTGACCGGCTCGAAGTCGGGCTGAAACCAGCCTGTGTCACTGCCTGTCTAGGTAATGCATTGGACTTCGGCGTGGTTGAGAACAAACCTGAAAACCGTACCCAGGCAAAGACCGAGATTCCGGGTTTTCCTCGGACAGATATCACGCGGCCGAATATCCGTTTCCAGCAGACACGCACACCGCAGCGTGACATGAACCGGGTAGATCAGAGCCCGGTGAAATACCATCGCGATGAAAATTCTGAAAGCTTTAAACCTGTAGTGGATGTTAAGCTGGGCAGCCAGCGCAGCTGGAACTGGGCGAAGTTACTCGGTTCGCACGAAAATGCTCACATTGCCTTTACCCTGAGTGCACAGTCTGTGATGGCGGCTTTCCTGATATTGCTGAGCGGGCACTGGTTTGAGCCGATGCTGAGTTATCGAACGGGCAGTACGATTTTACCTGTGTTGCTGCTTATGATCTTTTTGATGAGCTTTGGCCTGTTTAAACTGAACATGCACCTGGGTAAGCCGCATCGCTTTTATCGCGGATTCTATAACCTGAGGCATTCGCCTGTCAGTCGCGAGATCGCCGGTGTGTCTGCTTTTTATACGGGACTTCTCGGATATGTTTTTTTTGCACTGTTTGCCTTTTCTGATACTGGCTTCACGAACTATGCGCAATACCTGCAGATGGTGTTTGCAGGTATAGGCGTGCTGGGCGCGATATTCGGTGGCTACTTCATGTACAGGCTGTACCGGATAGAAGCGCGTCCGTTCTGGAATCACTGGTATACCGCAGCAAGTTTCTGTTCTACCGGCCTGACATTAGGCCCGCTGTTGCTCGCACTGGCTGCGGTAGCCTTATCCAGTATGACTGATGAACTCGGCCAGTTCCTGACGGTACTTATAGCGATCGGTTTGATGCTGGAGATCGTCGGGTTGGGCGGACATGCAAGAGATTTACGATCCAGTGATAGTGAGGGCGCCGCTTCGTTTTATCTACAGACGACTCGATACGGTAATGTATACTGGTTGCGTAATGGTATGCTTGCCCTGGCATTACTGTTGACCGGTTATTTGTGGTCCAGTGACGAATATTCGCTGCTCGCCTTTAGCCTGCTGACTATCATTGCTCTTGCCAGCAATATCATCAGTCGCGCGCTATTTTATGTGGTGGTTATTCCGACTACCATGCCCGGCGCTTTCTTCTGGAAAAATGATGGTTTCGTCGAACATGCCAGGGAAGTAGGCCTGGCCGATATGCCACAGATGGGGGTGGCGTATGAGACGCATCATGCTTTCAAATTTGCTGAGCTTATCGAAACCATAAGAACGACGACGATGCAGCAGAAGTACGCACAGCTTCGAAGCATCTTTACTGGCTAGGGAAAATGCTGTAGATGTGAACAGATTAACCTGGAAGTGTTACTGTCATGGGTAAAGACAAAAGTGTCAGGAT
>CBDUKK010000323.1:0-2790 GCA_965367795.1 uncultured Gammaproteobacteria bacterium | reverse complement strand
TTGATGAGTTACTATGCTGGCATCTTCGTGATGGACGAGTGGCAGTACGCACCTGCAAATGAACGCTGGGCACTGCCTTTCAACTTTATCTACCCGTTCGGCTTTGGCCTTCTCAGCCTGCACTTCCTGCTGATCTGTTTTAAAAAACCCCGCCCATGATCGCAGCTACGATAATACTAATCGTCATCGCATTGATCGGTGCACCATTATTTACGGTGATCGCAGCAGGCGCCATCCTTGCCAGCTTCAGCGCTGACATCAGCCCCGACATCATCATCATCGAGATGCACCGGCTTGCTGCGTCACCCAACATGATCGCCATCCCACTGTTTACCTTTGCCGGTGTTCTTATGTCGAGCGGTGGCGCACCACGGAGACTGGTCGATTTTTACCGGGCTGCATTCGGCTGGATGCCGGGTGGACTCGCCATCGTTACTATCGGTGCCTGTGCTTTTTTTACCACCTTCTCCGGTGCCTCGGGCGTAACCATACTGGCACTCGGCGGCCTGCTATATCCCATCCTCAGGGGGGAAGGCTATAAAGAGAACTTTTCCCTGGGCCTGCTCACCACATCCGGCTCCCTGGGCCTGCTATTTCCGCCCAGCCTGGCCATTCTCATCTACGGCATCGTCGCCGGGGTCAGTATCGAGAATATGTTCTTTGCCGGTCTCGTTCCCGGACTGCTGCTGATGCTCATGCTCGCTGCTTACAGCATGGTGCAAGGCAACCGCAGCCATGTGGTAAAACATAAATTTGATGTCAACACCCTGCTGGCAGCAGCAAGGGGCAGTGCCTGGGACCTGTTTTTACCGGCTGGCGTTGTTATCGGCATATTCGGTGGCTTCGTTTCCATCATGGAGGCCGCCGCAGTAACCGCCGCTTACGTCATCATCGTTGAAGTCTACATATACAAGGAGATCGACCTGCGTACGCAGTTCTTCGGTTTACTGGTCGAGACCTGCGTCCTGTTCGGCAGCCTGCTAGCGATATTGCTGGTCGCGCTTGGCCTGACCAACCTGATGATCGATGCACAGCTACCGATGAAGCTGCTCGCCGCGATCGAAGATCACATCACCAGCCCTCTTGAATTCCTGTTACTGCTCAATCTTTTCCTGTTGCTGGTCGGTGCCATGATGGATATCTTCTCAGCAATCATCGTCGTGGTTCCGTTGATACTACCGCTTGCATCTCGTTACGGTGTCGACCCGATACACCTGGGCATCATCTTTCTGGCCAACCTCGAGATCGGCTATTCGACCCCGCCTGTCGGCATCAATCTGTTCATCGCAAGCCAACGTTTCAACAAAACCATCGTGACCCTGTTCAAATCTACCCTGCCCTACCTGCTGATCATGCTCATCTGGTTATTAATGATCACTTATATACCTGAGCTTTCATTATGGTGGAAAAGAGAATAAATAAGATGAAAAGTTGAACTGATAGCGTTATTCTTATCCAATAGCTACATCGTTATAAACATGGAGATGCGAGATGCTGAAGCCCTGGTTAAAAAGTTACCCTAAAGGGGTAAAAGAAGAAATCGATATAAACGAGTTCTCTTCTGTCGCCGACATCTTTGATACCAGCATCGCCAAGTATAGCGAACGGCCGGCTTATACTAACTTCGGAAAGACTCTCTCCTATAAGGAAGTAGACACCTATACTGCCCAGCTTGGTTCATACCTGAAAAACGAACTCGGTCTCGAAAAAGGTGACCGTGTTGCGGTGATGATGCCGAACCTGCTACAGAACCCGATCGCAATTTTCGGCATCCTTCGCGCCGGCCTCGTCGTCGTTAATACCAACCCGCTTTACACCACCCGCGAATTGAAGCACCAACTGAATGACTCAGGTGCGAAGGCGATAATCATCGTTGAGAATTTTGCTCATGTACTGGAAGAGGTTATCGATGAAACGCCGGTACAGCATGTGATCACCACCAAGATGGGCGACATGCTGTCACCACTGAAAGGCTTCATCATCAATAGCGTTGTCAAATACATCAAAAAGATGGTGCCGGCTTTTCGCCTGAAGCATGCCGTTGCCTTTAACAAGGCATTGAAGCTCGGCGCTCAACACCACTTTCAGACAGTACAGACCAATCACCAGGACATCGCTTTTTTACAGTATACCGGCGGCACGACTGGCGTTTCCAAGGGCGCTATTTTAACCAACAGGAACATGGTCGCCAATATGCTACAGGCGTCAGAATGGATCGACAACTTTATCGGCCATGATAAAGGTATCATCATCACTGCCCTGCCGCTGTATCATATCTTTTCACTGACCGCGAACTGCCTCACCTTTATGCGTTATGGCTGGTGCAATTACCTGATCACGAATCCTCGAGATATAAAAGGTTTTGTCAAAGAGCTCAAAGCAACCGAGTTCAACGTACTCACTGGCGTCAACACCTTGTTCAACGGCCTGTTAAATAACCCGGATTTCAAAACCATCGATTTTTCCAAATTCCAGTTTGCCCTCGGTGGTGGTATGGCGGTACAACGCGGCGTTGCCGAACGCTGGAAGGAAGTAACCGGTACCACGCTCATCGAGGCCTATGGCCTGACAGAGACCTCGCCCGCAGCCTGCATCAACCCGATGAACCTTAAGGAGTTCAATGGCAAGATTGGCCTGCCGATCTCATCGACAGAGGTGAACATGCAGGATGATGACTGGAACGAGCTTGCTCTCGGCGAACAGGGTGAGATATGCATTCGTGGTCCGCAGGTTATGCTGGGTTACTGGCAACGTCCAAAAGAAACCTCGAATATCCTGAGCAATGATGGC
>CBDUKK010000322.1:0-2801 GCA_965367795.1 uncultured Gammaproteobacteria bacterium | reverse complement strand
TTTCTAGTATCCAGCTCAGTTACGTAATTAGTCAGAAGTTTGTATGATAATTCGATATGATATGTACCGTATTTTAACGGACTTTATCTGAATGCGTAGTAATGAATTTTCGGGCGAGAAGCCGGTCCTCTTATCGATTGTCGAAATCGGTGGTTATCCAGACTTTACCCAGCTGTACGAGTCTTTTGGTTACCAGGTGGTAAAGACAGAGACTGTTCGTAAGGCTGTAAAGTTGATCAGGCAGCACAAACCGGCGGTAATGGTCGCGGAGTTCAACTTTCAGTCAGATTTTCGAGATCGTACCAGTAGCCTGGAAACGTTATTATCGAGCACCCAGGGCGTCACAGATGCCAGTATGATCGTGTTTTATGAGCAGGAGTTCGCTCCACAATATCAGCGTTTTTTACACGGTTTTGATGTAGAGGCCTCGCTTACTTTTCCTGTCGATGAAGCGCAGTTGCGCAGAGCATTAGAGCGTATATCTCAAAAGGTAGGGTAGATCAGGGTGCAATCCCCTGCAATTAGCGTGTTTCCATTAATGCTAAAATGCTGTAAAAAGCGCAATCATTAAAAGTTAAAAACGGTTTTTACTATGTCAGGCAATAAAAAACTCGACGATCTGCTGATAGATAGTTCGTCACCCGAGCAGTCAAAAGAAGATATTCAGAAGTACCTGGAGAAGAAGCAGGCGGCTTACGATGAGCTCGAAGCCAGTGCTCCACCCCTGGAGCGCGCACGCCTGCAGCTAGACGTGGCCGAAGCACTGGTCGGATCAGGCCGTGCAGATGAGTCGTGGGAAAAGGCCCGTACCGCGTTTGATACATTTATCGAGTTAGAACAGTGGCAGGACGCTGTTGAATGCTGTGATGTGCTATATCAGAGTGCACAGCCGGCTTCGATCATTGCCCTGGCGCATGGTGTCTGGTTATCAGTCACCTATCCGGTCGATCCTACATTGACGGTTAACATGCTGAGTTACGTGATCGATGAAACGCCAGCAAAAGCTGATGGAGCTGCAGTTGCAGCCACTACCGCGCACTACGTGGCCGATGTGCGTGCGGCTGAAGACCAGCACAAGAGCCTGACATTCCTTACCAAACAGTTACTGGCTAATGTGGCAAAAGAGCATTCTGGCGTGGAAGATCAGGAAGGCCTCAGTGCATGGATGGAGCGCCTGGAACTGCTGGATCCGGATGTGTTCCTGCCGCGTTTGTCACTGGTGCTGGGTGCGATCGTACCGGTTGATGAATGGTGGTTTGATCGTGATGCCCTAAGAGATAAGATCCCTCAGTAATCGCTATTTCTCATCATCCAGTGACAGCTCGCTGGTATCCGGAATTTTTGCTTTTTCTTTTGGTTGCGGGTTTTCGATAATATCTACCCCTGGCTCTGCAAGGCTGAGGTCGGAGATGTCATCAATCTTCTGCGGCACCACTTGTGGTGGATGCTCAAGCACATCAACACCGGGTTCTGCCATGGTGATAGCGCTGATATCTTCAATTTTCTGTGCTATGACTTCTACCGGATGTTCGAGCACATCAACACCGGGCTCCGCCATGGTGATGTCGCTGATATCATCGATCTTCTGCGCAGGAACCTCGACTGGGTGCTCGAGTACATCGGCGCCCACCGGTGCCACAGTTATATCGCCAGTATCGATATCGCTGTTGCTGGTCTGATCATCTCCTGCTGCACTGGTATCAGCTGGTGGCTTTGCCTGTGATTCGCTCTGCGCGGCTGCGACAGGTTCGACCTTGATTACGAGGCCGACATTCTCCAGTGCAGTCCTGTACTTTTCAGCTGCAGCCGCGTTGATCTTGCCTTTGATGACTTTACGGCCGCCAGAAAAAAACGGTGCTAGTTTACTGGCGTCTGTTTTGAACAGGGCGGCCATATTCTGTATCACCGTCTCTTTATCTTTACCGGCTTGTAAAATGCCGAAAAAAACGACATCAAACAATTCTTCACTCATAGCTTGTTCCTGCCTTTATCTGGTCACTAAGAGTGTAGACGAAAAGACCTTCGTCTTCCTGTTTTGGAACATGATTGATGGCAGCTGAAAGAGTTGACCGAATAGCTAGATCAGTTTTTATCTTTTGGCTTGATAAACTGAACTACCTGTGAGGTTTTCGGTTCATCGGCATAACGCGGGCGTTTGTCCATCTTGCCGCCGGCATCTTCGATGATCTCTTTTTCGCGTGAGGTGATCAGCTGAAAGCATTTCTTAACATCCTCAACCGTCTGCGGCTTTAAAGCGTGTGGGCGACCGGGTTGTGGCGTGGTGTCGCGAACTACCTCAGATAGTACCTTGCGTAAAGTAGCCAGTATCTGGTGTTCTTTTGTATGAAAATCTGTACTCATAATGTGATGTTTTAGTGTTAGTAGGCAATCGGTATAATGTCGGTCACATTTCGGCCTTCCGCGACCCATTCTGTGATTAGCCGAAACAGAATATGATAAGTTTAACAAATCTGACGATAGATTGAGACAGGGTAAAAGAGGTATCCATATGCCATATTATGTTTTTAAAATGTCATCTCCGGAAGGTATGGAGCTGGTAAAAAATCTCGAGTTGATCGGCGATTACGAATCATTTCGTGATGCCAAGAATTTTGCAAAGCAGCAGCGCGCGAATCTAGATGAGAACGATACCAGCATCATAAAAGTCATGTTTGCTGAAAATCAGCTGTTAGCGGAAGAGCAGTTGATGGCCTACCGTGAAAAACCCGTCGTCATGGAGCATGAGAAATAACGCGGTATGGAGGAGGACGAATATAAGTCAACCTACAATGAACTGGCTT
>CBDUKK010000321.1:0-2808 GCA_965367795.1 uncultured Gammaproteobacteria bacterium | reverse complement strand
AAACTGGTTCAGTATCTGCCGGATGGAACACAGCGTATCGTCCGTCTTATGAGCAGCACTGATGTGCTGGGCCTGGAAGTGCTGGTAGGTAAGCCCTATGAGCATGAAGCGGTGGTGTTGCGTGCCTCGGAACTGTGTCGTTATCCCAGGGAAACGGTCGATCATTTCAGCAAGACGAATAGCGTGTTGCATAAAGATCTGCTGAAGCAGTGGCAAAAAGAGCTGACAGCTGCCGATGACTGGCTGACAAAATTATCGACGGGTACTGCCAAGAAGCGTATGGCAAATCTGTTGCTCCGCCTGGCAGAGAAGGATTCTAACGAATGTTTCCTCTTCAGCCGCGAAGATATCGGTTCTATATTGAGTATCACTATAGAGACAGCCAGCAGGACGCTTTCCGAATTTAAAAAGCTGAATCTAATCAAAGAGATTCGTTCAAATCACCTAGAACTGGATAGCGAAGGACTGATAGCCCTCATCGAAAGTTAGCGTCCATCGTTAGCTGGCCTTCAGCCCCGTCCGAGGGTGTGCTTCTGCTGGTAATAGAATCATGGACATGATATTTATCAATGTATATATTAGTCATTTCTAATATAATTAGAACAATTATAATTTAACAGGAAGATCAACGTGCCTATCTCAAATAATTTTCTTATACATCAGGTTATCTTCGTCAGCCTGATGCTGGTTTCTTCGGCCGTCTTTGCAGATGAGCTGAATGAGCGTGAACAGGCTGCAGACCAGGTGTCCGAGCAGTTTATCAAACAACTGGGTGGCCATCTAAAAAAAGAGATGCAGGCCAATGGGCCGGTGCAGGCTATCAATGTCTGTAAAGAGATCGCACCAGAGATAGCGAACCAGTTATCGATTGAAAATGGCTGGAGCGTGTCACGGGTAACTACAAAAACACGTAATTCACTACTGGGTACAACGGACATGTGGGAGCGAGAGGCGCTGGCTGAATTCGAAGCAGCGGCTGCCAAAGGTGAGAAATATTCAGAGATGAAAAAGACCGCCGTGGTAGATGAAGATGGCCAGTTCTATTTTCGTTATATGAAACCTCTGGCGATCAAACCTGTGTGCCTGACCTGCCACGGCAGTGAAGACCAGATACCAGCTCCGGTCAAGGCCGAGCTGGAGAAACTGTATCCTTTCGATAAAGCGAAAGGATATAAGCAGGGCGAGCTTCGGGGTGCGGTAAGCATCAAGCAGCCTATGGATGTCCCGCTGTATAAGAAGTTTTAGACTGCTATTTACGATATAGCGTTTATTCGGTAGTAGTAGTGAGCTCAACAGAAAGTCTTTATTCTCGTCTTGGTGGAGAAACGACACTTCGCCGGTATGTCGCGTTGTTATATGGTTTTATGGACGAGTCTCCAGAAGTAGGACACATCCGGAAGATGCATTCTGCTGATCTGTCCCATGCCCGTGACAGGCTGTTTATGTTCCTTAGCGGTATGCTTGGTGGTCCACCACTTTATATGCAAGCATTTGGTCATCCTCGTCTGCGACGTAGACATCTGCATTTTGAGATCGGTGATGTGGAACGTGACCAGTGGTTGCAATGTGCGCAGTATGCTGCCGATCAACTCGATGTAGCGCCACAGGTTCGTGATGACCTCATGCAGGAATTGAGCGCGATGGCGAATCATTTACGCAATAAAGAGATGACAGCTGTTTCAGTTGGTCCGTGTGATACCGTGTCAGATGATGCTGAGTACAATAAAGACACTTCCTGTAATAACACCGGGTCAGTACAGTAATGGGTGAATTAACTTTAGTTGCAGCCTTCATGATAGGGTTGCTGGGATCCACGCATTGCATCGGTATGTGTGGCGGCATCGTTGGTGCGCTGACCATGGGTCTGCCAGAAACGACCCGGCAGTCGCACCTGAAGCTGTTGCCATACCTGCTGACCTACAATAGCGGACGCCTGTTGAGTTATACGCTGGCGGGTCTAATCGTTGGACTGTTGAGCAGTTCAGCAGGTAACCTGTTCGAAATAGGCAGCTTCCCGATCGGTGGACTTGTTGGTGGTGTCTTCATGGTTGCCCTGGGTATTTATATCGGCGGCTGGTTACAGACGATGAAACCATTGGAGAAGCTCGGCGGCTATCTGTGGCGAATGATCGAGCCTGTTGGAAGGCGCTTTATGCCGGTGAAATCGCCGTCTCAGGCCCTGGGTATGGGGTTTATCTGGGGATGGTTGCCCTGTGGTCTTGTCTATAGCACGCTCGCACTGGCAGCGACTTCTGGAGATGCAGTTAAAAGTGCGATGTTGATGTTGGCATTTGGCGCAGGAACCTTGCCGATGTTATTAGCGATGGGTGGTTTTGCTGAAAAGCTGCAACGTTTCACCCGTCATAAGTGGACCCGTTATGTTGCCGGTATTCTGCTGATAGCTTTTGGTGCGATGATATTGAGTAAAGCGTTAGGAGGCGGACATATGGGTGGCCATAACCATGGAACGCACGGCGGCATGAATCATGAAGAGCAGATGACCCAGCAGGAGATGCCTGCACAGCATTGAGCGGTGTTGTATGCAGCAATAATGACGGTGGCAAAGCAGCCGGTTAAGCTAACTGGCTGGCAAGATATAGCTTGATTCCGTATTTTGCGACAAAACCAAAGATGCCAAGTCCCAGTCCGACAAAAAGGATCATCATGCCGTATTTGCCTGCTTTTGACTCTTCAGCCAGTTTATAGACAATAAACAACATATAGCTGATGCCAAACGTCAGGCAGATGGTCAGCGAAATCTCGGTAAATTCTTTTTCGGTCATAATATATCGGTGGCTTGGCCAAAGG
>CBDUKK010000320.1:0-2857 GCA_965367795.1 uncultured Gammaproteobacteria bacterium | reverse complement strand
AGATATCCCGATATGAGAGAATGTTCTTGGATAGTTACTCATTATTTTCCTTAAGGTTTTACTGTAGCGTTGTTATCGAAGATGGCTATAGATGAGAATAGATATCCTGCATCACCAGCTTAGGTTTACGATCGATGGTGAAGATACCCCAATGTTTCTCAGGCTCATGTGGATCCTCTGAGCCTTTCCAGGGTTCGTCAAACGCTTCGAAAACAAAGGTCAGGATATCGGCTTCTTTACACCAGTCTAATAGTTCACAGTAGTAAGTCGCCTGAAACTCCTGCGAAGCATTCCAGGGATGTATGCCACGGCCATTAGAACAGGTGGTCCAGCCAGCCTCTGTGATCACTACTGGTTTATCAGGATAATGATTGGCAACGCTGTAATAATTCTGCTTGGTATAATCCAGAGCGCCTTCGATGGTCTGGTATTCCCATACCGGGTATGTATGCAGTGAAATAAAATCCAGTTCTGCTGCCAGGGGCTCCAGTTTATTTGTCCATGGCACATAGTTCTCACAGAAAGTAACCGGTTGTTTGACTGCGGCCTTTATCCTGCGCACATAACTCAGCAACTTTTCAACACTGACCAGGTGGTCGCTCCAGTCAACGCTGGCCTCGTTACCGACCGATACCGAAGAGACGATATCCGGATAACGGTTCGCCAGGCTGATCAACCTGTCGATCTCATGACTGTTCTCGCGCCGGTTCGCGATGAGTGTCTTCTCATCGTAGTTGGCACCCCAGGGACAGTTATAGTTCGCTTCTTCGGCCGCCATATCTGCACCAAGCATCACTTTGAGATCGAGAGATTCATTACGTATTACTTCGAGCACGAACTCAGCATGCCAGCTGCAGTCGTACAGCCTGAGCAGCTTCCAGTTGTCTTTCAGTATATTCAGGTCTTCATGGATCTCCTGGTAAGAAGGAAACACACCGTCTACCGGCGACTGTCCTTCTCTATAACCCGAATAACAGATGGCATGTTCGAAACCGATATCTAATTTGTTATTTTTCATTGCTAATCAAACCCGTGTTATGAATATTTAAAATTGCCGTCCTTATCCCATAATCCCCAGTACGCACCGACATCTCCCTCATCGCCGGTTTTCCATGCCTCATCAAAAGATGAGAAATAGAAGATCTCTATACCTTCCTCATCAGCCCATTGATAGGTATTAATAAAATAACGCATCGCATTGTCATAGGAAGGCACCGTTGCACCCTTGATCACACCTTCGCTAGGCCAGCCGGTTTCACTGATGATCACTTTTTTACCTCTAGCGGCAGCAACCGCACGGCGATACATCTCTTTCATATAGAGCAATGAGTATTCGACCGGGCAGTCTTCCCAGAAGGGATAGCAGTTAACCAGTAAAACATCACAGGCATCTGCAACGCTCGGGTAGTCTTCGAACAGGAAATAGGCATCGACATAACTGACGGTCACGTGCGGTACTGCCTGTTTAGCCCGTTGTATATAATCGATGAGATCCTGCTGATCAAGATCACCGCGGAGCAGCACCTCATTACCGACCGCGAGGATGTCGACATGCCCCGCACGTGCCAGCTCTATCGCATTATTAAATTCGATATCATTCTTATCTCGATCAGCGCCAAGACTGATACCGACCATGGTCTTTAAACCAAGCTGTTTTGCGATGCGTGGCGCATGTTGGCTGCCTTCTACACAGGAAAATGTTCTGACCCAGTTCGTATAGGGCTGTATGATCTTCATGCGTTGCTCGATCTGATCTTCGCTGATCTCGATGCCAGGCTCCTGACCATCCATATAAGGGCTGAACGACATGCCGTGGATCTTGCGATCCAGTATCTCTCGCATCGATGAAATCCTGTCGGCATGAGATAGTGATGCAAAATCGATACCCGCCAAGTGTTTATTTACGTTGTACATACCTGACACTATATTTTCCTCATATACATTATGAAAATTAATAAATTACAATTACTCGAATGCGTTAGTCTGACGTACTGGTTGCACCGAGATAACCATATTCCTGTCTCACTGCAACAGCCGCACCGATCAGTGCAGGATATTTCGAATTGATAACGTGCGTCGGTATCTCTGAAAGATATTTGCTAAACCTGCCCTTGCTCTCGAAACGAGTACGAAATGGTGAACTGTCAAAATAATCACCGAGTTTAGGCACGATACCGCCACCGACAAAAACACCGCCACGGGCACCCAGCGTCAGCGCCAGGTTACCGGCGATGGAACCCAGGATGCCGCATAACATGGATACAGCTTCCTCTGCTGACACGTCAGATTTCCGTAGTGCTTTATTAGCGATCTGTTCCGGGGATAGCAACTCATGTTCAACGCCGTCGCATCTGGCGATAGATTCATAAAGCAGTACCAGGCCAGGACCAGATACCAGGGATTCTGCAGAGACATGGTCACGATGTTTACGGATAACTTCGATGACGGCAGCTTCCCTGTCATTCAACGGACCATAAGAGGCATGTCCGCCTTCACTCTGCAGGGGTAACCAGTAGTCTCCCGCATAGATAGCACCCGATACACCGAGACCGGTACCGGGACCTAACACGGCCATCGTCTGTTTAGCTACTGCAGTCCCGCCACCGACCTGGTGTAGATCATCTTTATCCAGGTACGGCAGTGCGAGCGCGAGAGCCGTATAATCATTCAATACTTTTAACGACTTGAGCCCCAGGGTCTTACGCGTCTCTTCGAGTGACAGATCCCATACGTGATTTGTCATTACCACGCGATCATTAGATACCGGGGTCGCGATCGCTAACGATGCGGTCTCAGGCATGTCCTGCGATGCGTCTTCGAGGTAGGCCAGCACCGCATCGATCAGGGTTCGATAATT
>CBDUKK010000319.1:0-2867 GCA_965367795.1 uncultured Gammaproteobacteria bacterium | reverse complement strand
TCAACCTTCAATAATTCCAGTGCTTTTGCCGCGATATCTTCATTGACCTTACCGTCGGCTTTGACCTCGGCATAATCGCGGACTCGCCGCAATAAACGGTTAACGATCCTGGGCGTACCACGTGCGCGGCGTGCGATTTCAGCCGAACCTTCATCATCGATCTCCACGTTCAAGATATCGGATGAACGTTTTACGATGTGGCTCAGGTCATCTAAACCGTAGAAATCCAGCCGCAGCACGATACCGAAGCGGTCACGCAATGGTGATGTCAGGGAACCAGCACGGGTAGTCGCACCGACCAGTGTAAAAGGCGGCAGATCCAGTTTGATAGAACGTGCCGCCGGACCCTCACCGATCATGATATCGAGCTGGTGATCCTCCATCGCCGGATACAACACCTCTTCGACCACCGGGCTGAGGCGGTGGATCTCGTCGATGAATAAAACATCGTGTGCTTCGAGATTAGTCAGCAACGCAGCGAGATCACCCTGTTTTTCCAGTACCGGACCCGAGGTCGAATGCAGCGTAGCACCCATCTCGTTGGCAACTATGTGCGCCAGCGTGGTTTTACCCAGGCCAGGCGGGCCAAAAAAGAGGATATGATCGAGTGCCTCATGACGCGCTTTTGCGGCAGGGATAAAGATATCCAGCTGCTCGGTGACTTCTGGTTGACCACGATAATCTTTTAGATACTGGGGACGGATAGCCCGGTCGATTGCGACTTCACCATCGACACTTTCTGCTGATAACACGGGGTTCTCACTCATCTGGCACCTCCCTGTAATGCGGCGCGTATTATCTCTTCGGTCGATTTAGCTTCAACATCGATATCCCTGATCATCTGGCTAGCCTGTTGCGCTTTGTAGCCCAGGGATATAAGCGCACTGACCGCATCATTAACCGGGTTAGCCTGCCTTTCGATGCTCGCTGCTGTACCAGTGCTACCTGGAAGCTTGATCGAATCATCTTTTTCCAGCCGATCCTTGAGTTCGATAACCAGCCTTTCTGCGGTCTTTTTACCCACACCGGGTAACCGTGTCAGCGCTTTACTGTCACCGTCCATGATACAGCGAGAAAAGTCCTCTGCACTCATGCCAGACAAAATCGTCAGCGCCAGTTTAGGGCCGACCCCACTGATCTTTATCAGGTTACGAAACATCTGGCGTTCGCTGAGCGAATAAAAGCCATATAGCAGCTGAGCATCTTCGCGCACCACCAGGTGGGTATGTAAGGTGATATTTTCACCACAATCCGGCAGCTGATAGAACGTCGACATCGAAGCTTCCAGCTCATAGCCAACGCCCTGCACATCGATCAAGATCGATGGTGGTTGCTTTTCGAGAATAGTGCCCTGCAGTCGTCCGATCATAACAGCTTATCTCCAACGGCCGCCGCGTACTTTTGTCGCGATACCCAATGTTTTTATATGCATATGATTTGCATGACACAGAGCTATCGCCAGGCCATCAGCCTCATCACTCTGTGGCACGAAATCAAGTTTCAGTAATAGTTTCATCATCTGCTGTATCTGCTCTTTATCGGCTGAGCCATTACCAACGACCGCTTTTTTAATCGCGCGCGGCGTATACTCACCGACATCCAGCTGAGCATTGATTCCAGCACAGATCGCCGCGCCCCTCGCCTGGCCAAGCTTCAGTGCTGAATCCACGTTCTTATTGACGAATACCTGCTCAACGCCCATGGTAAGCGGCTGCCACTTTGCGATAATCTTACCCACCTCGCTGAATATAAAACCCAGGCGATCCGGTAACTCATCACCCTTGATATTGATATGACCGCTGGCGACATAACTGTGTCGCAGACCATCACTGTCGATAACACCAAAACCAGTGCACCTCGAACCCGGGTCGATACCAATTATTCTTATTTTATCTGTCACCTTGTTTTATACGTACATGATTTTATTGTTATAAGGACAACTGTTCCATTACTTCATCAGAAAAATCCGCATTGGTATGCACATCCTGCACATCATCCAGATCCTCCAGCGTATCGATCAGGCGCATGATCTTTTCAGCATCATCCAGTGTCACTTCGATCAGGTTCGCTGCTTTCTCTGTCACCTCTGCCTGCTCAGGTTCAAACCCGGACTCTATCATGGCATCTTTTACCGAGCTAAAATCTTCATAGGCGGTAAGCACCTCGATAGTACCATCATCATTTGTCAAAACATCCTCGGCACCGGCATCCAGTGCGGCATCCATGATGGCATCTTCATCACTATCTGCAGGATAGACCATCACCCCGATACGGGAGAACATGTAGGCGACAGAACCATCAGTACCCAGGTTACCACCTGCCTTGGTGAAAGCATGACGCACTTCAGAGACCGTACGGTTACGATTATCTGTCAGGCAATCGACCATGATAGCGGTCCCGGCCGGAGCGTAACCTTCGTAGCGGATCTCTTCATAATTTGTGTCATCACCTTCGCCAGTACCACGTTTTATAGCTCGTTCGATGGTGTCACGGGTCATGTTGGCGCCAAGCGCTTTATCCACAGCCAGGCGCAGGCGTGGATTGGAAGCCACATCTCCACCACCGCCGCCACGGGCGGCGACAGTGATCTCCCTGATCAGCTTGGTAAAAATCTTTCCGCGTTTTTTATCCTGGGCGGCCTTGCGATGTTTGATGTTCGCAAACTTACTGTGGCCAGCCATGAATTGTTCTCCGTATTATTCTAGTTATCAGAGGTTCAATGTAGTGTGCAGTCTACCACTGCAGTGGGGGTTCGGCTAAGGGTTTAGGGGGTTTTTCGTTTTTTCTGGGGGTTGGTGTTTGGCATTTACTGATGGCATTTTTGTCTGGCCTTGCGGTTCTCGCACCGCGGGCGAGTCACTTTTTTG
>CBDUKK010000318.1:0-2878 GCA_965367795.1 uncultured Gammaproteobacteria bacterium | reverse complement strand
CTGGCGGATATATCTGCTGCTGAGCAACGCATACTATTAACCTGTGACAGGATGCTACTCATGCGTAAGCAGGTCAGCTATGGTTATTATGTCCGTAACAGGAGACCTCAACAGCAGCTACTGGAAATTCTGTCACGATATGAACTGTACGCTCAGATCAAACCCTTCAGTCGATGTATGCACTGTAATGGCAACACTCGAGCTGTCAGCAAACGCTCCATAGAAACACGCCTGCTAGCAAAAACAAAAAAACACTATAACGATTTCTATCAATGCGATACCTGCAAAAAAATTTACTGGAAAGGCAGCCACTATCAAGAGATGAAGAAGCTGATCGATAGATTCAAAACGGGTGATGTCTATAAGTAATTATTAATCAATTGATATACTGTGGTTAATTATTAGTTATATTTTTTGACGATTGCTTGTGTTTGATTCAACATCGGACGTATACTGATCGTTGCTACGCTATTTAGCTGGCTATAAATGTACGGAAAAAGGAGGATGATATGGATAATAAGAAAGCAATAGAAGATGAGGCTAAAAAACTTAGATTCGTTGTTATTTATATGTCTATGTTCGTACTGGTGTTATTTGGCCTCGGCCCAATGATATGAAAGAAGGCAATCTGAAGTAATTGTCATAACGAAATTAATATCTCGGCGGCTTACATAGCCGCTGTTTTTTTGCCTGCTATGTTGTTGGTCCAGACTTTGCGTAAGCAAAACGACAACCATCGTAGTTGCCGTTTTTGTTATAGACCTGTCATCATAAAACCATAGTCAGTTTTTTACTCTGCCAGGGTTGGTGCCGCAGGCAGTGCTTCCTGCAGGTCAGTTTCGCCACCCTGACCACCGCTACCTTTCTGATTTCTATACTGGTTTTGCTTCTGATTTTGATTCTGATGCTGGTTCTGTTTGGACTCACCATCACCCTTACCGCTTTGCTCGGAACTGCTCTGGCTACGGCTATAACTTTGACTGCTTTGATCACCCTTGTTAGCCTGACCTCCGCCCTGTCCGCCTCCCTGGCCACCACCGCCTTTGGCGAATGCGTTGGAAGAAACTGCTACAGCGAGAGCTACGAGTAAACTGCCTATGACTTTTTTCGTTCTACTGTTCATGACTAAGAACTCCTTCATAAAGTTATATAACTGAATAACCGGTAACAAAAAGTGCAGTAACACTGCATAGATGTAATTACTTCTTCTACCGTCACGCATTAGAATAACAGTATATTTGATTAAAAGAATTGACGAATATCATTAGAGATAAATATATTTCACTCGCCTTCCCAACCGTGCTCGACGGTAAAACCTGCTGCGTTTTTGTGACCTCCACCGCCATATATTTTTGCCACTTCAGCCACGTCAATACTATTCGCATCACCCTGACCGTTTGAACGCAAACTGAAAGACCGTCCATTGGCATGATCCCAGTAACAGGCGGCAAACGGTTCACCGACCGACATGATATGGCCAGCATCGGAAACATAAGCTGCAGGTGCGTTGAGGACAGGGACATCATAACCGGCGATGGTCATCCGCCTGACACCCGAAGTGATCAATTGTTCGATATCCTTCTGCAACTTGCGCTCGATGGCTTCTCCTTCGCGTCGTAGATCTGTGAGCTGCTGTTCGTTACGGGTCATGAGTTTATCCCATACTTGAAAATCACTCGGGTAAGAAGACAATGCTGAACAGATCTCCCTGGTGCCATCGAGTTTAAATGACCATAAGTCACGATCCTGTATATGCCTGATGAGCACAGGTGCTTTCTGATCTGGATTAAACCACTCCCACGCCAGCACGGCGCCGGACTTACTCATATCAAACAGTCCATCAATCTGTCCGCTGTTCAATAGATCAGACAACTCCTGCTCCGCAGATACATGGTGATCGAGTATGATTATGCTAGATGCTGTTTCTAACATCTTTTCCAGTACCGATCTCTTATAAGAAAAATCTACCAGGACGACATCTCGACCATCGACCACAGGTGGAGGCTGTTGATGGATGCCTTTATAGAACTCGACGCTGTCAGCCAAAGAGTGACGCACAGCCCAGGCTGCGGCAAAGCCGTCAAGGCAATTACCATGGTAGATACATAATTTTTTACTGGATTGACTAGCTGACAAAACGAAATGAGAAATTAGCTCTGATCAATTTCATGGAGAGCCAGATAAATATCAACGGGAACAGGATCGTCTGCATGGTGAAAACAACGATGAGATCGATGATATGATTGGTAAGATTATCTGCTTCCATCTTTAGCTGTTCATAGTAGCGATCGACATTCAGCGAGTCCATAGCTGATTCGATACTGCTGCTCATCACCTCGTACCATGACTTATCGACCGCCTCTGTCTTTATTTTCTGATTATCACTGAGGTTGGCTATGGCAGTGTTTGACTGCTCCAGTTGCAGTTTTGATTCGATATACGTCGGTTCAAGAAACGCTTTGTATAGAGCCTCATTGGTTATCGCCATCAAAGGAATAAAGAATCGAAGTATGATGAGAAAAATCGTCATCCTATAGAATAAGTTTTTCAGCGCAGCTGAAGATTGCGGCTGTTTCCAGATAAACAGGACTAATAGAGAGAGCGTCAATGCGACTGTTATCGAAAAGTAGAAGGAAGAGAATATACTCAGCAGTATAGCCTGGATGCCGAGTGAAGTGGTGCATATGAGCATCACCCAGGAGAATCGCTCAACCAGGTCATTCACAGGGTCAAGTATCTGCCCCGGTGTGAGGATGACACCGACACCGATGGGTTCCACTGCTACCTCCGTACCCTGCACCACTGATATCAGTCCGTTGAGTGCTTTGGCAATACCGAATGCTGCTAACGAGCGTGTCAGGCCCTCTTCCGTATACCT
>CBDUKK010000317.1:0-2878 GCA_965367795.1 uncultured Gammaproteobacteria bacterium | reverse complement strand
CGCATGATCTGCGTTATGACAAGTCTATGTCACAGCGAAAGATTTTCTATATCTGTTCATTGTCGCCAAGCATCATCATCTATAAAGGCATGCTCAACGCCTTGCAGGTCAAAACGTTTTACCTGGATCTGCAGGATACTGACTATGCATCACATATCGCGATGGTGCATTCACGTTTCAGTACCAATACGTTCCCTTCATGGGATCGGGCACAACCGAACCGTTACATGAGCCATAACGGTGAGATCAATACCCTGCTGGGCAACCGTAACTGGATGACGGCTCGCCAGGGTGTGGTGAAGAGTGACGATTTCGATTGCGATATCGAACAGCTTTTCCCGATCGCAGAGAATGACTGTTCTGACTCGGGGAACTTCGATAACGTATTAGAGTTCATGCTGATGTCCGGCCGCAGCCTGCAGCATGCCGTGATGATGATGGTGCCGGAAGCATGGCAGTCAGATGCCAATATGGACCAGGCGAAAAAAGATTTTTACCGATTCAACTCAACCATGATGGAGCCATGGGATGGACCGGCATCGATCGCGTTTACCGATGGCAACTACATCGGTGCCATACTCGATCGTAATGGTCTGCGTCCGAGCCGTTATTACCTGACAAAAGACGACCGCGTCATCATGGCATCGGAAGTTGGTGTGGTCGATGTCGATCCTGCTGATGTCAAGTTCAAAGGGCGCCTGCAGCCAGGGAAGATGTTCCTTATCGATTTTGACAAGGGCGAGTTGATCTCTGATGAAGAGCTGAAGAAAGATTTTTCGACGCAGCGTCCTTACGGTGAATGGTTGAATAACCAGGAGATCAAGTTATCTGAACTGGGCTGTGAGAAAGAGCCGCACGGCTTTGATCCGGAAACCATTATCCCGCGCATGCAGACATTTGGTTATACCGTCGAGACTATGCAGTTTATGCTGCTGCCACTGGTACGTCAGCTGCGTGACCCGGTCGGTTCCATGGGTAACGACTCGGCGCTGGCCTGTCTCTCCGACAAGCCGCGCATGATCTATGACTACTTCAAGCAGCTGTTCGCGCAGGTGACCAATCCTGCGATCGATTCTATCCGCGAAGAAGTGGTGATGTCACTGGAATGTTATATCGGTCCGGAGGGTAACCTGCTGGAGACCACCGAGCAGCATGCCCACCGTCTTCGTGTGCCGCACCCGATCCTGACCAATGAAGAGCTGGCCTGTCTGAAACACATCGATCATCGCGGCTGGAAAGCGAAAACCATCGATATCACTTATGATAAAACAGAGGGTACAGCCGGCCTGGCTAAACGTCTGGATGAGATATGTGATGAAGCGCGTGCGGCCATCAGAGAGGGTTATAGCCTCATCGTATTATCTGACCGCGCTATCTCTGCACAGCGTGTACCGGTAAGTACCCTGCTGGCAACCGGTGCGGTACATCACCACCTGGTGAATAATCAGGAACGTACGCGTATAGGTATCGTACTGGAAACGGGTGAAGCACGGGAAGTGCATCATCACTGCCTGCTGATCGGATACGGCGCAGATGCTATTAATCCATATGTGGCTTTTGAAGCCCTGTTCCAGTCACAGCGTGAAGGCCTGCTCGATAACGATAAATTTGATGATGACAAGATCGTCGCTGCATACCGTAAAGGTATTGCTAAAGGCATGCTGAAAGTGATGGCGAAGATCGGCATCTCGACACTGCATTCTTATAAAGGTGCACAGATCTTCGAAGCGGTCGGTCTGGGCGAGGAAGTTATCGCACGCTGTTTCAAGGGTACCGCCAGTCGCATCAAGGGTGTTGGCCTGGAAGTGCTGGCTGAAGAATCGCTGCGCCGTCATGAAAAAGCCTACCCGCACCGCGACCTGGTGCGCATGCCGATGCTGGATAATCCGGGTGACTTCCACTGGCGCAGCGGCGGCGAAGTGCATATGTGGAATCCGCAGACGATCGCTAACATCCAGCATGCAGCACGCAGCAACAGTCGTGAAGCATATAAACAGTTTGCCAAGGTTTCGGACGATGATTCGACACGCCGTGCGACCCTGCGAGGCCTGTTACGATTTAAGGATGGCGTCAACGGTGGTGCTATCCCGCTGGACGAGGTCGAGCCGGCAAAAGATATCGTCAAACGTTTCGTTACCGGTGCCATGAGTTTCGGTTCTATCTCGGCCGAGAGCCACGAGACACTCGCCATCGCGATGAACCGTCTTGGCGGTAAATCAAATACCGGCGAAGGTGGTGAAGATGCCGAGCGTTTCCTGCCGATGGCGAATGGTGACTCCAAGCGGTCAGCGATCAAACAGGTCGCATCCGGCCGGTTCGGTGTAACCAACTGGTATCTGACCAACGCAGATGAATTACAGATCAAGGTATCGCAGGGTGCAAAACCCGGTGAGGGCGGCGAGCTGCCGGGCGGTAAAGTCGATGTCAATATCGCACGCATCCGTCACTCGACACCAGGTGTGGGCCTGATCAGTCCGCCGCCGCATCACGATATCTACTCGATCGAAGATCTGGCGCAGCTGATCCATGACCTTAAGAACTCAAATCCGTCTGCGCGCATCAGTGTGAAACTGGTTGCTGAGATCGGTGTCGGTACCATCGCATCCGGTGTCACCAAGGCCTTCTCGGATCACATCGTGATCGCCGGACATGACGGCGGTACCGGTGCGTCACCACTGACATCAGTGAAGCATGCAGGCCTGCCCTGGGAGCTCGGTGTTGCAGAAACACACCAGACGCTGGTGATGAATGACCTGCGCTCACGTGTTGTTATCCAGACCGATGGTCAGCTGAAAACCGGTCGTGACATCACGATCGCCGCCCTGTTAGGTGCAGAAGAGTTTGGTTTCTCGACAGCGCCATTGATCACGCTGGGCTG
>CBDUKK010000316.1:0-2887 GCA_965367795.1 uncultured Gammaproteobacteria bacterium | reverse complement strand
GCGCAGCACTGCATGAGCTGCTTTGCGGGACAAAGCTGGAAGTATCGTGAAGCCAGCTTAAATCAACATCTCCCTGGCAAGGTTTACATTACTCGGTTCGGGCGCATTAGATAAATAATAAGCTATATTCAATATGTGGGTTCAATGTAATAAACATGACTAATGCAAACCCGGAGCAGATGATGAAAAAACTATTCATGCCGTTGGTTTTACTCGTACTATCTAATCCCGTTCTGGCCGATCAGAACATCGACCCGTCTAAATGCCTGCAGATGTATCATCATTACCTGAATGATCAGAGTACCAGTCGCTCACAGGTGGTGGACTTTATTGATAACTGCATGCCTTCGATACAGGCCGTATCTGATGAACCGCAGCATCGCAAACTGCTGCAGGTAATCTATGGCAAGAAAAAAATCGTAACCGTCAAAATCTGACGACTATAAGCCAACTTATAACTGCTATACCGCGACCATTACTTCTCGACCAGTTCGATCGCATTGCCGTCGAAGTCACGACAGAACAGCGCCTTACGCCCCGATTTACTTTTACTGTAGCTGATGTCGGCCGCCTGCAGCCGGCGAATTATCTGTCCAAGATCTGAAACCTGTAACGCCACATGATTATCTCGTCCACCGTGTTCAGGCCTGTTAACTGACGCGTAAGGATCAGCGACTTCGAGCAGATGAATCTGGCTACTACCGACCTGCAGCCATGCCCCGGGATAACCGATATCAGGGCGCGTTGCATCGACCTCCAGACCCAGAATTCCCTTATAAAATTCAAGTGCTTTGCCGGTATTTGCCACGATGAGGCTACAGTGATCGAGTGACTTGACCAGGTGATCATCCAGAGACATAGATTACTCCTGAAGCTATTTCATAAATCGCTTATAATAGCGCCCCTGCATAATTCGGCAACAACCATTTTCTAACAAATAAATCGATCAATGAATCCAGATCTGAAAAAACTTCAGCCATACCCTTTTGAAAAACTCAAGGCACTCAAGGCTCAGGGCCTGTCAGAAAACGGCAAACCTGCTGTCAAGGGCCATATTGCCCTGTCGATCGGTGAACCCAAGCATGAATCGCCCAAGTTCGTACTGGATTCGATCAAGCAGAATCTGGATCAGATCAGCCTGTACCCATTGACCAGAGGCGGTATCGAACTACGTACAGCTATCGCGAACTGGTTGACGCGTCGCTTTAAGTTAGCTGACAATAGCATCGATCCGGAGCAGCAGGTCCTGCCGGTGACCGGTACGCGTGAGGCACTGTTTTCTTTTGCCCAGTGTTTTATCGACAGGAGTGATGATGCCGTCATCATGATGCCTAACCCGTTCTACCAGATCTATGAAGGTGCCGCTTTCTTATCCGGCGCAGAGCCTTATTTCTACAATACGGTAAAACAGAATAATTACCTGCCCGATTTTGACGCCATCGATGAATCCGTCTGGCGACGTTGCCAGATCATCTATATCTGTACCCCCGGCAATCCGACCGGCAGCGTCATCAGTAAACAGCAACTGATCAAACTGATAACACTGGCAAAAAAATATGATTTCATCATCGCCTCGGACGAATGTTATTCCGAGATATATTTCGACAGTAACAATCCGCCGACCGGGCTTCTGCAAGCCGCTGAAGCATGCGGCAATGACGGCTTCGAAAACTGCATGGTTTTCCATAGCCTGTCAAAGCGCTCCAACCTGCCCGGCATGCGCTCCGGATTTGTCGCCGGTGATGCCAAACTGATAAAATCTTACCTGCTGTATCGAACCTATCACGGTTGTGCCATGCCGCCCGTACACCAGGTCGCCAGCATAGAGGCCTGGAACGATGAAACCCATGTCGAACAGAACAGGGACCTGTACATCAAAAAGTTTGACGCCGTTATCGATATATTGCGTCCTGTGATCAACGTCACTCAACCAGATGCAGGATTTTATCTGTGGTTGAATACGCCTGTCGATGATGAAACGTTTGCCAGGGACTTATACGCACAACAGAATGTCACCGTATTACCCGGCAGTTACCTCTCTAGAGAGAGTGATGGTATTAACCCGGGCAAAGATCATGTTCGCATGGCCCTGGTGGCACCATTTGATGAATGTGTCACTGCCGCAAAACGAATTAAAGAATACATAAAAACATTAAACTGATAACCAATTTTTGGAGAAAATAAACATGTCTGAATTACAGAGCATCATCGAAGAAGCATTCGAACGCCGTGCTGACATCACACCACGTAACGTGGAAACACATATCTCTGACGCTGTCACAGAAGCCGTAAACCTGCTCGATTCAGGTGAAGCACGTGTTGCAGAAAAGATCGATGGCGACTGGGTCGTTAACGAGTGGCTGAAGAAAGCGGTACTGCTGTCTTTCCGTATCAACGATAACGAGTTCATCAAAGGCGGTTTCACCAACTACTACGATAAAGTCAATTCCAAGTTCGCCGACATGAATACACGCGAATTTCGAGATTCAGGTGTACGTGTCGTGCCGCCTGCGACTGCTCGTTTTGGCTCATACATCGCGCCGAGCGTGGTACTGATGCCGTCTTACGTCAACATCGGCGCCTATGTCGATAGCGGTACCATGGTGGACACCTGGGCGACCGTTGGCTCCTGTGCACAGATCGGTAAAAACGTACACCTCTCTGGTGGTGTTGGTATCGGTGGTGTATTAGAACCGCTGCAGGCAGCACCTACCATTATCGAAGATAACTGTTTCATCGGCGCACGTTCTGAAGTCGTCGAAGGTGTCATCGTCGAACAAGGCTCCGTTATTTCGATGGGCGTTTACCTGGGCCAGAGCACCAAGATATTTAACCGCATGACTGGCGAGATAAGCTATGGCCGCATCCCGGCTGGCTCTGTTGTGGT
>CBDUKK010000315.1:0-2913 GCA_965367795.1 uncultured Gammaproteobacteria bacterium | reverse complement strand
TAAGCGCGGTACCAACTTATCCGAACCTGGCTGGCCAGAAAGAAGCATACCTGGTCACGCAGATGAAAGCGTTCAGGGACAAGACCCGCATGGACCCAACAATGAACGCAATGTCTGCCCCTCTGAGCGATGCCGATATCGCCAACCTTGCTGCATATTACGCCGGACTTAAATAGCCGCATCGCCATCCCTGGCTCTTTGCGGAATACCGTCCTTCCATGGACATAACCGCATCGCCATCCCTGGCTCTTTGCGGAATACCGTCCTTCCATGGACATAAGATTCTGATCATTTTTTTCAGAATCCTGAAAAACGTCAGTGGCTGCACAGCCATTGGCGTTTTTTTATGCCTGCTCATTACTGCTCATAGCACTTCTGTATCGGCAGCAGAAGAGATAATTAATAAACGTGATTTCCATCCCTTCGAAAAGCGGGACCAGAATCTGTTCAACCTGATACATGGTCAGCCTTTACCCACCAGCGCCCGGTTACATGATAAGTCACAGGCGTCATGGTCCAGCAGCCTGATCATCACCAACACGCTTAATATTGAAAACAATAGCGATGAAGACATCTATCTCGACTATGAAGCCTACCGCTTTAACCTTTCATACCAGTATGGACTGAATGCTGACTGGAACCTGAAGCTTGACGTCCCCCTGATCTACCAGGGTGGCGGTTTTTTTGATTCGGCCATCGATAGCTGGCATCAGTTTTTTGGCATGCCGCGTGGCAGCAGACCTTTCGTAGAAAACGACCAGTATGACATCCAGTACGCCTACCGATCACAGACGCTGACCGATCTGGAGGAGGCAAGCACTAGCCTCGGCGATATTCAGGTCGCGATGGCACGTTCCATCCTGGATGATGAAAGAACGAACATGAGTATCTGGGCCAGCTTAAAATTACCGACCGGCAATGAACAGAAACTGACAGGCAATGGTGCAACTGATGTCGCTGCCTGGTTAGCATTGAATCAACAGTTATCTGATAGATGGCTGCTCAACATGAACGCCGGTGTCGTCATATTAGGCACTGACGATTATAAAAATATTCCACTGTCAGATTATGCATTATACGGTCATGCCATGCTCGGCTGGCTGGTCACTGATACCATCAATCTAAAGCTGCAACTGCAGGCGCACACCAGTTATTATGACCAGAGCCGGTTATTGATACTGGGTGATACCTATTTTATGACTTTCGGCGGAACGATCACGATTAATCAGTGCGACCAGATTGACCTGGCATTTGGTGAAGATATAAAAGTCGAGGCTTCACCTGATGCCAGCCTTATTATCAGCTGGCGACATTTCACCTCTGCTTGCTGACAATAGCGAAACTCATTAAGTGCTATGCCGAACGAGAGCGAGGATAGATCAAGCTTCTATACTACGTCACGTACTTGAGGGCATCTCTTACCACAGAACTATCTGCATCGGCGCCATGCGCATTTTCACTCAGATGACGACGCCATGCGCGCGCTCCTCGACAGCCCTGGTATAAGCCGAGGATATGTCGCGTGATCGAATGCAGAATAACCCCTCTGGCGACCTCGCTGTCAATGTAGCCACACAGTTGTTCGACAATCTGTTCACGACTCTTAATGCCTGCCTCGGTATCCTGATACACATCACGATCGACCGGGGCCAGCATATACGGATTGTTATATGCCTCACGTCCGATCATTACACCATCGACATGTTCCAGTTCTTCTACTGCAGTTCCCAGGGTTTTGATGCCGCCATTGATGATCACCGTCAACTCTGGTTTCTCTGTTTTCAGGCGATGCACATAGTCATATTTCAGTGGTGGTACCTCGCGATTCTGCTTAGGGCTCAGCCCCTGCAGCCAGGCTTTCCTGGCATGCACGATGAAGGTATCGCAACCCCCGGCCGAGACAATCTCAACGAAATATTCAAGCGGCTGGTATCCTTCCATCTCATCTATACCGACCCTGCATTTCACCGTCACCGGGATCTCGACTTTCGCCTTCATCGCCGATACGCAGTCAGCGACAAGTGAAGGATCCGCCATCAGGCAGGCACCGAAATGACCGGACTTGACCCGGTCGCTGGGGCAACCGACATTCAGGTTAACTTCATCAAATCCCGCATCTTCAGCCATCACTGCACATTTTGCCAACGCTGCGGGGTCACTGCCGCCAAGCTGCAGTGCCAGCGGATGCTCGGACGCATGATAAGCAAGATGCCTTTTCTGGTCACCGACCATCTGCTGGTTATGCAGCATGGCACCGGTATTGACCATCTCGGTATATAACAGGGCATGCCTGGATATAAGACGCAGGAAATAACGTGCATGACGGTCGGTCCAGCCCATCATTGGTGCTATAGAAACTTTATGAGACAACATGCGAGTATTTTACTGCAAACCAGTGGTTTATGGCCTGACTTCGACGCCTTTATCACTGGCATGTTCGAGCTCGATCGCCAGCAGCATTGCTGCCGATGATGGGATCTGGTTCACCGTACCGGCAAAGCTGTTGAGCAACTTTGCTGCCCGAGACAATAATATTTTTTTATCAGCTGATCGGGGTGCCAGCCCTGACAATTTATACAGGTTTGATAAAGCAATAGCATTAGCCGAAGGCAACGCACCATCATTGATGCTTTTCGAACGGAACAGCAGGTTATCGTCATTCGCAACTGCTTCGAAATAGGCGCCCGTGTTTTCATCCAGGAAAAGTGCCTCCTGTTTTTCATGCAGTTCAAAAGCCCAACGTGACCACCTGCTGTCGTTACCGGCTGCATACAGCTCAAGCAAACCATTTATCAACCAGGCATAGTCAGACAATGTCGCCTGCGTCGCTGACCCGGCTTTATGTTTTTGGCTACGATACTGTCGATATAATATCCCGCTTTTTTCATCATAGAGGTTTGCCCTGATGAATTC
>CBDUKK010000314.1:0-2924 GCA_965367795.1 uncultured Gammaproteobacteria bacterium | reverse complement strand
CCAGCGATAGCGTGGCAATCTTTTCTAGCGAGGACCTTGTCTGCATGAGATTGCCGCGCACAAAACGCTCGCAATGACAGTGTTTGATTGAAATGACAGTGTTTGATTCTTGACCTTGTCTGATGAAAAGAGGCCGGTCTCTGTTGTTATTCTAATCCGAGTGCTCATTCAGCCAGCTAACCCACTGCTCAAACGTCGCCTGATCCAGCGCCCCTACCGAGGAGCGTTTACTGAGCTCATTGACATAGATCTCATCCCCTTCCAGGGTTGAAGAATAACCGCCCGCCTCGTTGAAGATCAGCAGTCCTGCAGCGTAGTCCCAGATGTTGGACGCCCCGTGCAGATAGACATGGAACCGTGACGCCGCCATCCAGCACCAGTCCAGCGCGACTGAACCGTAACTGCGCTGTGATGCATAGGGCCGCTGAGCAACTAGATCCATCGCAAGGCGCGGCGGCAGTCGTTTGAAATCGATCAGCGCGGTACATTGCGAAAGCGGCAGATCGACAGCTTTGACCGTCAGCGGTTCATCATTGAGAAAGGCACCCTGGCCGCGTATACCGACAAAACACTCATCACGATTCGGGTCATAGACGATGCCCAGCGTCGCCACGCCACGTTCGATCAGGGCCAGCGATATCGCAGAGTAAGGTGTACCCACGGCGAAGTTACTGGTACCGTCCAGCGGATCAAGGCACCAGAGCGACTCACTATTATGCAACAGCTCAGCCTGCTCATCCGCTGTCATCTCTTCACCCAGTAGCGCGGTATCCGGGTAACGTTGCTGCAACTCCTTAGTGATACGTGCCTGTACCGCCAGGTCCGCCTCGGTGACAAAGCTGCCATCAATCTTGGTATTACGCTGCACATCGGCAAAGCGCGGCAGCAGTTCATCACGTGCGGCACTGATGATTATCTGTTTTAAAATGGAAAGATCATATTTCATAGAATATTTTTAGAGCTTCAAAGGTATTTCAATAAGTAACCTGATGCTACTCGCGTTCATGGTAATAATCAGGACTAAAAGACTCTGCCCTTATTAATTAGTTTCCATCGCAGACAGCTTGTCAAACATCTCATCGTAATCTTCAATAAATTGATCGGTACTCACCGGCGATGCTTTTGGAATGAAGGAAGGCTTGATCGTAATGGAGTGAGAAGGTGTGCTGCTGTATTCATCCTGGTACATATAAACCATCAAAGTGATGGTTCCGATAAAGCATGCGCTTACAATCATGCCCTTCCTGAAAGTTCGAGAACTATGGGTGACCAGGGACAGGTTTAAGCCGATCAATAGTCCACCGAGCAGAACGATGACTATCCAGTCGACGATTTCACCTGCCAGTGGACTGGAGAATATATAATCGATGTAACTACCAAGACTACCCAGCACCAGCAACAGGAACAGACATATCGAAGTAAAGAAAAGGTGCGATGAAAAATAATAATTACCTTTTAGCAAACGACCTACCAGTGCCCAGACTGAAGCCCACAAGAACGCCAAAAACAGATAACCATTGGCAACAGCCGATATCTCGCTCCAGTCCGGCACAGACGTTGTCTCCAGGTAAGACGCAAACATGGTCGAGCCAAACAGCACAAGCAGCATCAGAATAGCTATGTACGGCTTGAACTTATGATTATGTAACCAGTTGGTAAAAGAAAACTCTCGCGTTGCTGGCACACCGTGACCTTCGGTATAAAATGCGATGTTTGTCCGCCCTGTCGTCACTTGATCACCAGAGCGTAAATCTACGCCCACAGACTCGACATCCTTTCCATTGTGAAAAACGGGATTGGTCTGATCGCTGATCTCGATGTGCCAGTCGTATTCATCACTGTCCGGTATACAGCTGACTCTCAACTGGAATTCTCCGACATAGGGGTCGGTGATGATGATATCGTTAGTAAAAGCACGGCCAATGCAGATAACGGGGGCGTCATCATCCAGATAGTACTTGTTATATGAATCCCCTATTTTTAAAATCAATGCTTCCATTTAACCTTGTCCAAGAACTTTTTATGTAACCTGGTGATGTTTTTCCTGCTGATGCCAGATGCATTCAAGGTGATACTCAGCGCTTCATGCCTGCCGTCCATCGAATCTGCATACATAGCGATTAAGCCTGCATCATAGAGTCCTTCATACTCTATATACGCTCGGATACAACTCGTCACCTTCCATGGAGCATCATGCTTTTCGTCCTCGTTACCAAGGTTTATGAATTTAGTGTTACAGACGAAATTAGTCGTTTCTCGCTTGTCGTCACTATTTGAAAAACTGGAGATACTATAGTTTGACTCTAGCAGCTTGTAGAACTGGATCGTATTAAGCTCTCCACTACTGATACTTATATAATTAAAATTAAATGAGCCAGTATAAAAGTCAGAATTCAGGTATATCTCATCCTCGGTTTTACAATGGCGATGAGTCTCTTCGTAGCGTACATCCTTGTCATCTTCACTATGCCCCCAGCACTTTAGAGAATCATGTATCTTGTCGGGTAGTTCGAAGTCTAGAAAATCTTTCGTCAGCCATTCAGCATCGAGCAAAGTGCGGTAATAAGCATCCTGGTCGTTGACAAGGTAACTTACCGCATGCGCATTATAATCGTCGGTGCTTAATGGCTCATAACCATGAGACATGAGCTCGACCAGGTGTCTGACAGGCACCAGGAAGCTGATCTGTTCGCCACCTTTAGATACGTTGACACCAATGACCTCGCCGTCGCTATTGAACACGGGACCGCCGCTCATCCCCGGATTGAGTGAACCTGAAAAGAGATACTTATTATAACGTGAAGCCTCGACCAGACCATTGTATGTGCCCTCGACAATCGTCATGCCGAGGTCGTTAGGATTGCCCATCGAGTAGATTCGATTACCGTGCGCGAGTGTTTCCTGGCTCAACTCCAGCGTATGTT
>CBDUKK010000313.1:0-2935 GCA_965367795.1 uncultured Gammaproteobacteria bacterium | reverse complement strand
TTTTATTGTATGGCGCGCCTGGAAGGATTCGAACCTCCGACCGCTCGGTTCGTAGCCGAGTACTCTATCCAGCTGAGCTACAGGCGCATATTCTGCGAGGGACGCAATTATCTAGGTTTCTAGATGCTACGTCAATAATAATGGCGGAGAAAGAGGGATTATTCCGGGCTTCCTGCCCTCCACCCCTCGGGCTCCCTTCGGTCGTGAAAAATCGTTCCAGACGATTTTTTCGAACAAGGGTTCTCATCAAGTCCACTTACTCTATATTCTTATAAATACACCAGAAAAACCCTGGTGTATTTATAAGAATATGGCGGAGAAAGAGGGATTCGAACCCTCGATAGAGCTATAAACCCTATACTCCCTTAGCAGGGGAGCGCCTTCAGCCGCTCGGCCATTTCTCCGTAATCTTTAACTATATATTTCGTAACACTGACCTGTTTAATATGAGACAGGCGCTCCCCTGTCGGGTTTCGCGTTACTCCGGGCTCCTGCCCTTCGCCCTGCGGGTATCTGCTATCACAGATATGCTAAATTGCTCCGGGCAATTTAGTCAGCCGCAATTTCGCACTCCTGTGCTCCACCCCTTCGGGGCCAGCCTTGGGCTGTTCAAAATTGATCCAGTCAATTTTGTCGGCCATTTCTCCGTTATTTTCTAGTTATTGCTCAATACAATAAAAAACAGATATGCATCGTCACAACGGCTGCGAAGCATACCTGTTCTCTGTTTACAGGTAAAGTCTTTTTGAATAGTTACCTAGGTAAACTTGTTATTCTGCACCTTCAGTTTGCTCAGCTTTTATGCGCTCGTAAATCTCTTCACGATGCACAGCAACTTCTTTAGGAGCGTTAATTCCAATTCTTACCTGATTACCTTTTACACCAAGCACGGTTACGGTGACTTCATCACCGATCATTAAGGTTTCGCCAACGCGACGGGTTAATATCAACATTTCCTTTCTCTCCATGTTGTATCAAATAAAAGAATAAGAACTATGAACAGCGCGAGAGTTCATATTTCTTATCATTTGCCCTTCAGTTTATTCACATGAGGGTTCAGTGATATATAGATTCTAATATTACAGATTTTTTAGTTGGCCGTCACTATCCAGACCAAATGCTTCATGTAATGAACGCACGCCTAATTCCAGGTATTTCTCATCAACGACCACAGATATCTTGATCTCTGAGGTCGAAATCATACGTATGTTTATGTTTTCTTTTGCTAAAGTCTCAAACATGGTGTTTGCGATACCCGCATGGGAACGCATACCTACACCAACCAGAGATATCTTGACGATGGCATCATCACCTTTCACATTCTTCGCACCCAGCTCCTCGGCGACTTTTTTCATCAGGGCATGAGTGACTTCGTAATCATTTCTATGCACGGTAAAGGTAAAATCGGTACAGCCATCTTCTGAGATATTCTGTACGATCATATCGATCTCGATATTTGCATCGGTCACCGGGCCTAAAATCTTCGATGCGACACCCGGCTGATCAGGCACACCATTGATGGTTAGTTTAGCTTCATCGCGATTGAATGCGATACCTGAAATTAACGCCTGTTCCACGTCATCATCCTCCAGTGCAATAAGTGTACCCTCACCCTCTTCAAAAGATGACAGTACACGTAATGGGACATTATATTTACCAGCAAATTCTACAGAACGGATCTGTAATACCTTTGAACCTAAACTGGCCATTTCCAGCATCTCTTCAAACGTGATCTTGTCCAGTTTTCTTGCTTTTGGTTCGACACGGGGATCAGTGGTGTAAACACCGTCCACATCCGTATAAATCTGACACTCATCTGCTTTTAGAGCAGCAGCTATCGCCACCGCAGTGGTGTCAGAGCCACCACGACCAAGTGTTGTGATATTGCCGTCTTCATCGACACCCTGAAATCCTGCAACCACCACGACCCGCCCTGCTTCCAGGTCAGACTTCATCTTGTCACTCTGTATATTTATGATACGCGCTTTGCCGTGCACGTTATCGGTCACCATTCGAATCTGCGCGCCGGTATACGAACGTGCATCGCAGCCCCTGTCCAGCAAAGCCATGGTCAGCAAGGCGATCGTTACCTGCTCTCCCGTGGAGACGATGACGTCCATCTCACGAGGGTGCGGTTTGGCACTCATCTCATTCGCCAGTGCGATCAGGCGGTTGGTTTCACCACTCATCGCAGATACAGCAACGACTACTCTATCACCACTTTTTGCACGAGCAGCGACTTTATCAGCAACATTGCCGATTTTTTCGATGGAACCTACCGAGGTACCGCCATATTTTTGGACGATTAGGGACATTAGTTTTGTTACTTATGTTGTGCCGATATAAAACCGTGAAGTATATAAGTTATTGCTAATTCTGGCAATGAATCAATGATTTAACAGTATCGAGCGTTTCACTTTGCATCGCCCTTATTGTCATGCTTCGGCAAACGCGGTTTGCAGAACCGCTGCTACAAATTTGCAATCACCTGTAGCAGCGGAATTTATTCCGCGATAAGCTAAAGCGAGCAATACGCTATTATAATAAATAGGTGCTGAGTTATTTTACAGCTGCTCTTGCAGCCAGCTCTTTGCTGCATCCAGCGCCTGTGGGATAGCTGCTGGATCTGAACCGCCTGCCTGCGCCATATCGGGACGACCACCACCTTTACCACCCACCTCAGCCGCTGCGATATTAACCAGGTCACCGGCCTTGATCGTTTTCGTCAGGTCTTTGGAGACACCCGCGATCAGTTTCACTTTTTCGCCATCTGAACTGGCCAGTACGATGGCAGCTGAACCCAGCTTATTCTTCAACTGGTCCAGGGTATCACGTAAGGTATTGCTGTCAGCACCCTCAAGGTGGGCGGTCAGTACTTTTACGCCACCGATGTCTTCTGCCTGGCTGGACAGGTCACTACCGGCCTGTGATGCCA
>CBDUKK010000312.1:0-2952 GCA_965367795.1 uncultured Gammaproteobacteria bacterium | reverse complement strand
TCCAGGGTCTGGATAAATTCCTGGAATGCCTGCTGTGTGATCGCTTTACCACGGGTCAACTCTTTCAGTTTCTCGTATGGATTCTCGATGCCGTAACGGCGCATCACTGTCTGGATCGGTTCTGCCAATACTTCCCAGCTACTATCGAGGTCGGCTTCGATGACGCCGGCGTTAACTTCCAGTTTGTTCAAGCCTTTTAGTAGTGACTGGTAAGAGATCAGGCTGTGCGCGAACCCGACCCCCAGGTTTCTCAATACCGTCGAGTCGGTCAGGTCACGTTGCCAGCGTGAGACAGGCAACTTGAGACTGAGGTGGTTAAACAGTGCATTGGCGATACCAAGGTTGCCTTCGGCGTTCTCAAAATCGATAGGATTTACCTTGTGCGGCATGGTCGAAGAACCGATCTCGCCTGCCACGGTTTTCTGTTTGAAGTAAGCGTTGGAAATATATGCCCAGATGTCTCGGCTCAGGTCGATCAGTATGGTATTGAAACGGCTGATGGCGTCAAACATCTCGGCCATGTAATCATGCGGTTCAATCTGGATGGTGAACGGGTTGATGGTAAGACCTAGCGATTCGATAAACTGCTGTGAAAAAGCCGGCCAGTCGACTTCAGGATAAGCAGTGATGTGTGCGTTGTAGTTACCGACGGCGCCGTTGGCCTTGCCGACGACCTCTATATTCGCTACCTGCTCACGTTGTTTACGCAGACGATATACTACGTTTGCGAGTTCCTTGCCGACGGTCGTCGGTGAAGCTGTCTGCCCGTGGGTACGGCTCAGCATCGGCTGGCTGGCATATTCCTGCGCCTGTTTGCTCAGCGTGTCGATGATCTCGTCCATCGCTGGCAGCAGCACATCATCACGTCCGGCTTTCAGCATCAGGCCATGAGACAGGTTGTTGATGTCTTCCGAGGTGCAGGCGAAATGCAAAAATTCATTACTGGCCTCGAGCATGGCGTTGCCCTGAATCTTTTCTTTGAGGAAGTATTCGACAGCTTTGACGTCATGGTTGGTGGTGCGTTCGATAGTCTTTACTCGCTCGGCGTCGCTCAATGAGAAGTTGTCGATGATGCCGTTCAGTAGTGCGGTTGCCGCATCATCCAGCTGTGGAACCTCGGCTATCTCGCCATGTGCGGCCAGTGCCTGGAACCAGCGGACCTCGACCAGTACACGATGTTTGATCAGGCCGTATTCACTAAATAGATCTCTGAATGCAGCGGTTTTTGAACCGTAGCGGCCATCGACCGGAGATATTGCAGTTAGCTCGTTTAATTCCATCATATTATTAATTTTTCATTTTAAATCGGTATAAAAGCGGTATTATATCACCCTAAAATCATCAGTAGGGGAGACCAGGGCAGATACACAATGAGTGAATATCGAATTGAGAGAGACAGCATGGGAGAACTGCAGGTACCTGCAGAAGCTGCTTACGGTGCCCAGACACAGCGTGCGCTGGAGAATTTTCCGATCAGTGGTATCACCATGCCAGAGTCGTTCATCAAGGCTCTCGGCCTGGTAAAGCAGGCATGTGCTAACGCAAATCATCAACTGGGGGCGCTCCACGAGAACCATCGTCGTGCTATCTCATCTATCTGTGACGATATTATCGATGGCAAGCTGATGTCTCAGTTTCCACTGGATGTCTTCCAGACAGGGTCTGCTACCAGTACGAATATGAATGCTAACGAGGTGATCGCACGGTTGGCTTCGCTTCAGGCCGAGGATGAGATACATCCTAACGACCACGTCAATATGAGTCAGAGTTCGAATGATGTTATCCCGACGACCATCCATGTCAGCGCGGCAATCGACTGTCAACAGAATCTTATTCCGGCGATAAACCACCTGATTGTTACTATCGAAGAAAAAGCAGAGTCAGTCGGTGCGATCGTCACCACCGGGCGTACCCATCTCATGGACGCCATGCCTGTGAGCCTGGGCCAGGAATTATCAGGCTGGGCGGCACAGTTAAAATCTGCGCTGTATCACATCGAACGCACCTTGCCGGAGGTGCATCAACTGGCGATCGGCGGTACTGCCGTAGGTACCGGTATCAATGCAGACGCTGCTTTTGGTGACCTGGTGGCCGAGCAGTTAGCTAACAGTACCGGCCTGCCATTCAGTGTTGCCAGCAATCGATTTGCAGCACTGAGCTCACAGGACTCTGCCGTCGCTTTAAGCGGCCAGTTGAAAACACTGGCGACAGCATTGATGAAGATCTCCAATGACCTGCGCTGGATGAATAGCGGACCACTGGCAGGTATCGGTGAGATCGCACTGCCAGCACTCCAGCCTGGCAGCAGTATCATGCCCGGCAAGGTGAACCCGGTGATTCCTGAAGCGACTGCGATGGTCTGTGCACAGGTGATAGGCAATGATGTGAGCGTTACCATCGCGGGACAGTCCGGTAACTTTCAATTGAACGTCATGCTGCCCCTGGTGGCACATAACCTGTTGCAGAGTATCGAAATACTATCGAATACATCACGATTGCTTGCCGACAGGGCGATTGCCGGATTTACCGTCAATGAAGATAATATTAAGGCGGCACTGGCAAAAAATCCGATCCTGGTGACTGCGCTGAATACCGTCATCGGCTATGAGCTGGGAGCAAAGATCGCCAAGACAGCCTATGCTGAAGGTCGTGCTGTTATCGATGTCGCAGAAGAGATGTCTGATCTGTCTCGCGATGAGCTGAAAAAATTGCTCGACCCCGAAAAACTGATAGAAGGCGGAAACTGATCACTGCCTGATAACCATACAGGACTGCATATTAATAATCAGAAATGCATGTAAATCTTGATTATATATCTGTGCATTTCAGGGCTAACGGGATGAAACATTTGCTTACATAGGGTGGTGAAGATGGATCAGGTACTTTCAAAAGTGGCGCAGTTGAATGAGATCGGGATCGCGCTGTCCGCTGCGACAGATGTCGATGTGCTTT
>CBDUKK010000311.1:0-2956 GCA_965367795.1 uncultured Gammaproteobacteria bacterium | reverse complement strand
AGCGATCATCCTGGTGCAGTTTTCTGCACAGGTGCATGCGACGGATCATCCGTTTCACCAGGAAGACGTTTTATGTATATCCATGCAGAGTGCCGAGCATGGACAGCACTTTTATCAAGCCGCCGTATACTCACACGTCAGCAATGCCTTTGTCAGTTTCGCAGATGTGATTCATGCGGGTAGAATATCTCCTTTCATCAATCCCTACTATTCATCGAGAGCACCACCAGAAGCCGCCACTTAAAGTTTATGTCATGAACCTTTTTCATGATGTCTTTGATCTAATAATATTAACGGTGGTATAGATGAAAATATCAGTCATACGAAGCACTTTACTATGTGTGCTTTGTTCTCAATCGATAGTGGCGTACAGTGCTACAGAAGAAGAACTGGAGAAAAAGATAGAATCGCTTGAGCAGCGGTTGTCTGCGATAGAAAAACAGCCGGCAAGCCAGGAAGCAAAGAAGGCAGCAAGTCAGTTTAGCGATAACAGTTTTAACCCTGCTGTCAGTGTGATACTCGAAGGTGTCTATGCCGGCTACAAAAATGACCCGGAAAATTATGAGCTGCCGGGTTATGCCCTCGGTGGTGAAGCAGATCTTGCGCCTGAAGGGTTTTCACTCGGGCACTCCGAAATAATACTGAGCAGTAACATCGATGATAAGTTTTATGGTCAGTTTACCCTGGCACTAGCCGAGCATGATGGTGAAACCGAGCTGGAGATCGAAGAAGCATTTTTTGAGACGCTCTCACTGGACTACGGTCTCACCATCCGCGGTGGCCGTTTCTATTCGGCTATCGGTTATCTGAATCAGCAGCATCGGCATGCCTGGGACTTCTACGATGCACCGTTGATATACCGCGGCCTGTTCGGTAATCAGTATCTCGATGATGGCCTGCGTTTATCATACGTGGTGCCTACGGATCTGTATGTCGAGCTGGGCTCTGAAGTGTTTGCAGGCGGGAAATACCCGGCTGGCGGTAATCACAGCGATATCGGCAGCTGGACTGCATTTCTCAACGTGGGCGGAGATATCGGCATAAGTCAAAGCTGGCAGAGCGGTATCAGTTACTGGGCTGCGAATGATATCGAACGTGAATATGGCGGCCATGATCATGGTGGTATCGGCGAGGTACCGCAGTTGACCGGCGACAGCCATATCATAGGGTTCAATGCTATCTACAAGTGGGCGCCGAATGGCAACTACCGCGAACGGAACCTGAAGCTTCAGTTCGAGTACTTTACCCGGGATGACGAAGGTGATCTGGTGCTGTTAAATAGCAGTCCATTAGAGAGCAGCTCGCTCAACAGCAAGCAGGATGGCTGGTATGCACAGGCCATCTGGCAATTTATAAGGACATGGAGCGTCGGTCTTCGCTTGGATATGGTCGATAGTGATAATTCGGGTTCAGATGTCGCAGTACTGGAAGAGGCCGGCCTGGCAAATGCCGGGCATGAACCCAAAAGAGCAAGTATCATGGCGCAATGGCAGCCGAGTGAATACAGTCGCATCCGTCTGCAGTATAACCGTGACGAGTCTTACCAGGTGACCGATGACCAGGTTTACCTGCAATACACCTTTTCCATGGGCGCTCATGGCGCACACCAGTATTAGGGGGACTTGCACATGAAATTTTATAGAGAAGTTCTCTTCGTACTGCTGCTGACCGTGTTTACTGAGGTGCAGGCAGACATCGATGTCTTTGCCTGCGAACCTGAATGGGCCGCGTTGGTGAAAGAGCTCAGCGGAGACCGGTTGAACGTTTATAGTGCAACTACATCGATGCAGGATCCTCATCATATACAGGCAAGGCCGAGCCTTATCGCGAAAGCAAGACGTGCTGATCTGCTAGTCTGTTCAGGCGCAGAACTCGAGTCCGGATGGTTGCCGCTACTGTTACGTAAGTCTGGCAATGCCAGCATCCAGCCAAATCAGCCGGGGTATTTCATGGCGGCAGATTATATAGAAAAACGTGATGTGCCTGAGAAACTGGACCGAAGTATGGGTGATGTACATGCTGAAGGAAATCCGCACATCCATACCAGCCCGGAGAATATCCTGCTGGTAGCCGACGCATTGTATGAAAGACTCGCTGAAATAGATGTTGAGAACAGGGCGGATTACCTTGCACGCTACCAGTCGTTCGAAAAACAATGGAAGCAATCGCTCGTACAATGGAAAGCCAAAGCCGCTGTTTTAAGTGGTGCCAACATCGTCACACATCATACCTACTGGACATACCTGAACGAATGGGCAGGCATGCATGTGCTGGCTACACTGGAACCTGTCCCCGGTGTTTCGCCGAGCAGCAGCTACCTGGCGAAGCTTAAAAAACAGCTGAGCCAGCAGAAGCCAAAGATGATCGTGCATGTGTCATATGTCAGCGACCGGCCATCGCAGTGGCTGGCGGAGCAGACCGGTGCGGCTGTCGTCGCCCTGCCGGCAACGGTTGATTTCCAGGGCGGGCAGACTTTATCGCAATGGTTTGACGAAGTGATAAGACGACTGGTGGATGTGAAATGATGGAAGTGGACAGCATGTTCGACGGACTGGACGTGAGTATCCTGGCACCGGCTTTGCTGGCGGGTGTCATCGTGTTGATGACCCATATACCGCTGGGTCGTGAGGTGCTTAAACGCGGCATCATCTTTATCGATCTGGCGATCGCACAGATTGCCGGTTTAGGTGTGATCGTGGCGTTCCAGTTTGGCTGGGATATGCATGGTATCGAAGCACAGGTCGCTGCAGTATTGAGTGCTCTACTCGGTGCGTGGTTGTTGCACACTATCGAGAAAAGAGCCGGAGCGCACCTGGAGGCGTTAATCGGCGTCAGTTTCGTGCTGGCCGCTACTGCGAGTTTATTGTTACTGGCTAATAACCCGCACGGTGGCGAGCACATCAAGGAGCTGCTGGTCGGTCAGGTGCGCGAGGGAACGGTGAAGAACATCACCGAC
>CBDUKK010000310.1:0-2962 GCA_965367795.1 uncultured Gammaproteobacteria bacterium | reverse complement strand
TTATCCGTTCTGATTTGAATGAAGTTGCTGAGCAACTTAAGAAAAGAAACTTCATACTCGATGTTGGGGTGCTGGAAAACCTGGAGGGCAAACGAAAAGCCTGCCAGGTAGCGACTGAAAGTTTTCAGAATGAAAGAAATACCAAATCCAGGTCGATAGGCAAGGCAAAATCTGCGGGTGAAGATATTCAGCCGCTGCTGGACGAAGTAGCCGGGTTAGGTGAGAAACTGGATGCTGCAAAAGCGGATCTCGCCGAAGTGCAGCAACAGATAGATACCATCATCATGGGCATTCCTAACCTGTTACATGATTCTGTTCCTGTCGGAAAAAATGAAGATGATAATGTAGAGGTCAGACGCTGGGGCGAGCCAAAGTCTTTTGATTTCGAAGTAAAAGATCATGTAGACCTGGGTGTGGCAAACAGCTGGCTGGACTTTGAGACTGCGAGTAAGTTAACCGGTTCACGTTATGTCGTCATGCATGGACAGATGGCAAAACTGCATCGTGCTCTAACCCAGTTTATGCTGGATGTGCACACTACAGAACATGGCTACACAGAAGTCTACGTGCCATATATCGTTAACAGCGATAGCCTCAGGGGCACAGGCCAGTTGCCAAAATTTGAAGAAGATCTATTTTGTGTCGATAAAGAAGCAGGGCATTATCTGATCCCAACAGCTGAAGTGCCAGTGACAAATATCGCACGTGATGAGATCCTCGATGCATCACAGGTCCCTATGAAAATGACCAGTCATACGCCATGCTTTCGTTCCGAAGCCGGTTCATATGGCAAAGATACACGCGGTATGATCCGTCAGCATCAGTTCGATAAAGTCGAGATGGTGCAGCTGGTGAGTGCTGACAAAGCCTGGGACGCCCTGGAAGAACTGACATCACATGCAGAAGCCATATTGCAGAAACTCGAACTGCCTTATCGTACCGTAACGCTGTGTAGCGGTGATGTAGGTTTCTCTGCCGCGAAAACCTATGACCTGGAAGTCTGGTTGCCCGGTCAGCAGGCTTTTCGTGAGATATCATCCTGCAGTTGTTTTGGTGACTTTCAGGCAAGAAGGATGCAGGCGCGTTGGCGTAATCCGGAGACAGGAAAACCTGAGTTACTGAATACTGTGAATGGTTCAGGTCTCGCCGTCGGTCGGACACTTGTCGCCGTGCTCGAGAATTATCAGCAGGCAGATGGCAGTATCCTGATCCCGGAAGTTTTAAAGCCTTATATGGGTGGTCTGGAAAAACTACAGGCATAACAGGGCGTCATTCCTTACGCTTTACATGATGCAGTGACGTTTTCTAATATTCACGACTGAGTTTTGTTTTAAGATTAATCTTCTATGCAAAATCTCCCTGAAAAACTCTACAAGGTTGAATCTGTCGTTAAGCTCGAGCAGATCGCTATTAATCAATTTGCCATACCAGGTTATGAATTAATGAAGCGTGCTGGTAAGGCTGTTTACCAGGTTCTTGATTCAAACTACACCCGAGATAATAAAATACTGGTGTTATGCGGTGCCGGAAATAATGCCGGCGATGGTTATGTCGTAGCGAAGCTGGCCAGTGAGAATGGGTTTGATGTTCGTGTGATCAGCCTGATCGATCCTGTGGCATTGAAAGGTGAAGCATCGCTCGCTTACCAGGACTGGCTCGATGTAGGGCGCATAAGCAAGCCTGAGCTGGCCTTCATAGAACAGGCCGATATCATCGTCGATGCCTTGCTGGGCACTGGCCTGACACGTGATGTTTCTGACAGGTGGGCTGAGTGGATCACGGCGGTCAATCGATCATCCAGGCCGGTGATCGCAGTCGATGTGCCTTCAGGTCTGATTGCGGACACGGGCAGCATCGCCGGTGTGGCTATCCAGGCAGATACCACAGTGTGTTTTATCGGTCTGAAGCAAGGTATGTTTACCGCTCAGGCGAATGATGTCTGCGGTGAGATCATGTTTAACAATCTGGACTTGCATGAGGACGTGTATAGACAGGTTACAGCGGATGCCAGCCTGCTCAGCACGGTTGACTATTCACTATTATCAAAACGAAAAGCATCATCAAATAAAGGAAACTTTGGTCACGTGTTAATCGTCGGTGGTAATACTGGTATGCCAGGTGCGGTTATCTTAGCTGCCAGAGCGGCGCTACGAGCAGGAGCGGGCCTGGTCACGGTAGTTACTGTCGCTGATAATCTCGCTGCGGTTTGTTCGGCTGTTCCAGAGGCCATGGTCAGAAGTTGCCAGGCTGATTCTATTTCTGGTGTTTTAACGGAACAACTGGTCAATAGTGTCACCCATATCGCAATCGGTGTCGGCCTGGGTCAGGATGACTGGTCGTTAAGCCTGTTATGCCACTGTATCGAGTTAAACAAAACGATGCTGGTCGACGCCGATGCATTAAATTTAATCGCAAAACATGGGTTAAAGGTACATTCTCCGCTGGTAATCACCCCGCATCCCGGAGAGGCGGCACGTCTGTTATCTGGTAAAGCTACATTCAGCAGTGCAGATGTTCAGCGAGACCGGTTTGATGCGGTAAAAAAACTATATGACATGTTTGCTGTTGATGAGGCCTGTACCGTTATCCTGAAAGGTTCTGGAACGCTGATTTTTGACGGTAAAACACTAAAGGTATGCTCACTGGGAAGTGCTGCAATGGCGGCGCCAGGAATGGGCGATGTCCTGAGTGGTATCGTTGTCGCTCTCATGGCTCAGGGTATCGATATCAGTGATGCGGGCGAGTTGGCTGTATGTTTACACGCATCGGCAGCCGGACTGATGGTTGGAGAAAAGACCCGCGGCCTGGTTGCTTCAGACATCATCGATGCTTTACCAAAGGTTTTACAGTGATCAAATCATCAGATAATCCATCAATAGCCAGCAGGTCATGCTTTTTGGCAGACGAGTCACAGCAGGTCGCCCTGGCAAGAGAGGTAGCTCAGCACCTGTCTTCGTCGTTT
>CBDUKK010000309.1:0-2985 GCA_965367795.1 uncultured Gammaproteobacteria bacterium | reverse complement strand
CCTCACCGCTGCATGCAATCTTAATCAGGTAATCAGACCGAAAGTTATTTAAATGGCTAAATCAATCCAATCCATTCGTGGTATGCATGACGTATTACCCGATGACAGTTTTCGCTGGCAGGCATTTGAAGCAGTTATCCGTCAGCTTATGGCAGCATATGGTTACCGTGAGATACGTATGCCACTAGTGGAATCCACGGATCTGTTCTGCCGCTCAATCGGCGAAGTTACCGATATCGTCGAGAAAGAGATGTACACCTTCGAGGACCGAAATGGCGACAGGCTCACCTTGCGCCCTGAAGGTACTGCCAGTTGTGTGCGTGCCGGTATACAGCACGGTCTTCTGCATAACCAGGTGCAGCGCTTATGGTACAGTGGGCCGATGTTTCGCCATGAGCGCCCGCAAAAGGGCCGTTACCGGCAGTTTCACCAGTTCGGTGCAGAAGTCTATGGCATCGATACACCTGACATCGACGCAGAATTGATATTGATCAGTGCGCGCTTATGGCAACAGCTCGGTCTGAAAAGTGTCCGACTCGAACTCAATACACTGGGTTCTAATGAAGCCAGGGCAGAGTACAAGCAGGTGCTGGTCGATTACCTGAATGAGCACAGAGACATACTCGATGAAGACAGCTTGCGTCGACTGGCAACAAACCCGTTGCGTGTACTTGATAGTAAAAACCCTGCGATGAAAGAGATGCTGGACAGGGCTCCGGCATTGATCGATCATCTCGATGATGAATCGAGGCAGCAATTTGATAAACTAAAGGCCAGTCTCGATGAGGTTGGTATATCATATACGATCAATCCGCGCCTCGTCCGTGGTCTGGATTATTACTGTAAAACAGTCTTTGAGTGGGTTACCGATGAGCTAGGTGCACAGGGTACAATATGTGCTGGCGGACGCTATGATGGCCTCGTCGAACAGCTGGGTGGCAAGCCAACGCCTGCGATCGGTTTCGCGTTGGGCATGGAGCGTATCCTGGCGCTGCTCGAGTCTCAGCAGCAACGGCCGCTACAGACAGTCGATATATATATGATCCTGATCGGTGCTGCCAGTGAGATCAAAGGCATGCAGATTTCAGAAAATATCAGGGATGCGCTACCTGGTGTTAAAATGATTACGCACTGCGGCGGCGGGTCGGTCAAGAGCCAGATGAAAAAAGCAGACAAGAGTGGCGCTGGTATCGCCTTGATCATCGCTGAAGATGAACTTGAGAATGAGCAGGTCACTGTGAAATACCTGCGTGAGAATAAAGAACAGGTGACGGTCAGCGTTGATGAGCTGGCCGCATTTATTACTAAAATTGTATAGGGTTGATAACGACGATGAATGAGTACGAAACAGAAGAACAACAGATTGAAGCCTTGAAAAAATGGTGGAAAGAAAACGGGACTTCTCTTATTGTTGGCTTGTTTGTCGGTGTCTCTGCCCTGTTTGGCTGGCGCTATTATGTCGAGCAGAATAATACTCAATCCGTGATGGCAAGTGACCTGTATATGCAGGTACTACAGGGTACGAGTAGCGGAAATATCGATGACAAAACTATCGATATCCACAACCAGTTGATCAATGGTTACTCCGACACGCCTTATGCCTCATTGGCTTCACTGGCACTGGCTAAAACTGAATATGATAATAGTAATACAGACGGTACAGTCTCGCAGCTCGAACTGGCGGTCAAACATGCTAATGATGAGGTCATCAAGCAGATAGCAAATTTAAGACTGGTCCGTGTCTACATCGAACAGAAAAAATTTGATGAAGCGCTGGCGATACTAAACATGAAACATGCACCCGCATATGATGCTCAGTATGAAGAGTTGAAAGGTGATGTTTACGGTGCCCAGGGTGATATTGCCCAGGCACGCCTGGCGTATGATAAAGCCATAGAGCTACAAGGTATAGCGGCCAGTAAATGGCTGAGATTAAAGAGACAGAATCTCGGACTGGGTCCGGCTACTGAAGACCTCAGTGCCTCTGGTGACGCTGAAAACAGTTTGAACTTATAGCTCCATTAGCCGATCACATTAACTCCCCAGCCGACCCGTAAACTGAAGAATACTGCACTCCGTGAAAAATTACGCCTACCATTCATATCGTCTATTAATAACGCTGTTTGTAGTGGTCTTCGTCGCATCATGTGCGGATGATGATAATCTCGATCAGCCAGAAGAACTGCTACCGTTTTATTCTGATTATTACCTGGATGTGAGCTGGCATAAATCTTCAGGTCCCGGTGCTGAAGAACAATATGTTTTTTTACACCCGTTGATATTGAGTGAAGTGGCGGTGACGAGCAGTCGTGATGGCGAGATAAATATCATCAGCCTGCAGACGGGTGAGTATGAACAAGATATAGAACTGGACACGGTCATCAGTGCAGGTGTCGGTGGTGATGAAGATGTCTGGCTATTAGCCACTCGTGATGCGCATGTGATCGCCGTCGATGCAAAGAGCCGCAGAGAACGCTGGCGTACACGCGTGCCTAGCGAAGTACTGGCAAGGCCGGCTCTGTATAAAGATAGCGTCATCGTCAGGACCATCGATGGAAAGATTCTCAGCCTGGATGTCAACAGCGGCAAGATCCGTTGGCAATATCAAAGAGCGATTCCAGACCTGACCCTGCGTGGCACCAGTGAACCAGTGATCGCACGTGGCAAGATATTTGTCGGTCTTGAAGATGGACGACTCATCGCGATCTCACCTGACAATGGTGAAGTGATCTGGGATGTGGCTTTATCTGTGCCATCCGGGCGCTCGGAGATCCAGCGACTGGTTGACATCGATGGCGATAGCGAACTCTATGGCAGGGTCTTGTATGCCGCCAGCTTTCAGGGCAGGGTGGCTGCGATAGATGTCGACCGCGGACAGTTTTTGTGGGCACGAGATTTCTCGACCCATACCGGCGTCATACTCGATGAGAAAGTTTTATACAGCAGTGATGATCAGGGACATATCTGGGCGCTGGACAGACTGAA
>CBDUKK010000308.1:0-2993 GCA_965367795.1 uncultured Gammaproteobacteria bacterium | reverse complement strand
GTTTCAATTGCGGTATTTCAGATGTCGGCAGCTTGCCGAAATATTGTTTCGCCAGCCTGTAAACTTCTTCAGCCTGAACATCACCTGCGACTACCAGCGTTGCATTATTCGGCGCATACCAGGTCTCATACCATTTACGCGCATCCTCGACTGTCAATGTCTCGAGGTCTTCCATCCAGCCGACGATTGGTCGGCGGTACGGGCTATTGGTATAAGCAACAGCGTTGAACCGTTCATAGGTCAGCGCGGTCGGCTTATCATCAGTACGTAGACGTCGTTCCTCTTTCACCACTTCAAGCTCTTTGATGAATTCTTTTTCATCAAACGTGATATTACGCATACGGTCTGCTTCAAGCTCCAGACACAGCTCGAGCCTGTCATTCGCAATCTTCTGGAAATATGCAGTAAAGTCCTGACCTGTAAATGCATTCTGTTCACCACCATTAGCAGCGATAATCTCGGAAAACTCACTCGCCGGATGCTCCTCTGTACCCTTGAACATCATATGCTCAAGCACATGAGAAATACCGGTAATGCCATCGTGCTCATAACTTGCACCGACCCTGTACCAGACCTGGGAGACCATTACCGGTGCACGATCATTTTCGATGACAATGACCTTCATACCATTGGACAGCCTGTATGACTTTACCGCTTCATCACTTTGATCCGGGGCAGGGGCATCCTTTTGATATAAAACCCCTGCAAGAACCAGTGTACAGACCGCCAGCACGACCACTATTGACTTAATTTTCATTTATGTTTTCTCATAACCAGATATAGTTTCACACATACCAACAAACTTATTGGCAAACCCGAATTAAACAAGCGTCACTTTTATTCTGTTATCGATGCATCCATCCATGTAAAAACAGGTGAGTAATGATAGGATACCTCAATTATTTTCAATGCACGAATCATCATGTTTGGCTTTATAAAACGCAAACAAAAAAGCACTCCAGAGACAGCTCGCTCCCCCTCTGAGACACAAACTTCATCAGAAGAGAATGTTTCAGAGTTAAGCCACTCCCTGGAAAAAACCAGGCGAACCTTTGCCGATGGTATGGCCGATTTCCTGCTCGGCAAAAAAAACATCGACAGCGAACTGTTAGAAACACTGGAGACACGGCTACTCAGTGCCGACGTCGGCATAGATGCTACCACAACCATTATCGATGAACTGCAGAACGATATCTCTCGTAAGGCAATCACAGATGCTGATGCACTGCATGCGAAATTAGCCACGATAATGAAAGACATCCTGCAACCCTGCGAACAGACCCTGAACACGGATACCGCTAAGCCATTCGTGATACTGGTCGTCGGCATCAACGGCGCTGGTAAAACCACCAGCATCGGTAAACTCGCAAACCATTTCAAACAGCAGGGTAAGTCCGTCATGCTAGCGGCCGGCGATACTTTCCGTGCCGCAGCAGTCGAACAATTACAGGAATGGGGAAAGCGAAACAATGTTCCTGTAATCGCCCAGGGTACAGGCGCAGACCCCGCATCGGTTATCTTTGACGCTGTAGAATCTGCAAGTTCAAAAAATATCGACATTATTATTGCTGACACGGCCGGTCGCCTGCATACTCAGGACAACCTGATGGATGAACTGGCAAAGATTAAACGTGTTCTCGCAAAACTTGATGCCAATGCACCCCATGAAACGATGATCGTAATGGATGCGGGTTTTGGCCAGAATGCACTGCACCAGGCCCAACAGTTTCATCAGAGTATCGGCCTCACTGGCATGGCGGTGACCAAGCTCGATGGTACGGCCAAGGGTGGCATCCTTTTCTCCATTGCCAGAACATTGAAACTACCCGTTCGCTTCATCGGTATTGGTGAAGGCATCGATGACCTGAGGCCGTTTAATGCCAGTGAATTTGTTGATGCCTTGCTCGATTAAACAGGGTTAACTGCCTACATGATCCATTTCGATAACATAAGCAAACGTTACCCTGGCGGACATGACGCATTGAGCCAGGTAAGCTTACGACTTGAAAAAGGACAGATGGCTTTTCTAACCGGCCACTCAGGTGCCGGCAAAAGCACCCTGCTGAAATTAATCGCCATGATAGAAAGACCGACCAGGGGTCAGATATTTCTCGACGGCGTCAACCTGAATAACATCAGTAACCGCAAGATCCCCTATATCCGTCGTAACATCGGCATCATATTTCAGAATCATCACCTGCTCTACGACAGACCTGTATTTGACAATGTCGCCATGCCTTTGATCATCCAGGGGTACCGTCGACAGGAGATACACAAACGGGTTCGCGCCGCACTCAACCAGGTCGGACTTCTGAGCAAAGAAAAAGCTGATCCGATCACTCTATCCGGCGGGGAACAGCAACGTGTCGGCATCGCTCGTGCCATCGTACACAAACCTCTGTTATTACTTGCCGATGAGCCTACCGGCAACCTCGACCCGGAACTCTCACGTGAGATTATGGAACTTTTTGCCCGCTTCAACCAGGTAGGCACTACCGTGTTGATCGCCAGTCATGACCTCGAGCTAATCAAGCAGATGGGCTCACCCATGATCAGCCTGCATGGCGGACGAGTCGTCCATAATGGCCTGCCATTCAGTCTGAACAACCAGGTGCAGAAGTAACCGTTATGCGTAACAGCCCGAAAAGATCCAGCCAGCTTCGCGCATATTTCAGCCACCACCTGCGCGTCAGTCTCGCTAGCCTGGGGCGCTTATACGCCCAGCCGATTGCAACACTGATGACAGCCGCAGTCATCGCGATCGCATTAGCTTTGCCCGTCGGCCTTTATATCGGTCTTGCCAATATCGGTCAGGTCAGTACCGGCTGGGATGGTTCAACCCAGATATCTCTGTTCCTGCATACCCAGGTAACAGAGGCTGAAGCAAAAAAGTTACAGTCAAAACTGGAGAAACACAAAGACATAAAAAAAGTAGAACTCATCGATAAAGAGAAAGGTCTGCAGCAATTCAAGGAGATATCCGGCTTTGGAGA
>CBDUKK010000307.1:0-3020 GCA_965367795.1 uncultured Gammaproteobacteria bacterium | reverse complement strand
GTCATTCAATAGTTTTACAGTTAAGATAATATTGATTTCTTAAGCAGAACGTAGACCGCGCCGTTGCCACCATCTTTCGGTTGTGCAGAATGAAATGCAAGTACATTGTCGACAGCTCTAAGCCAGCGGTTAACCATCGGTTTGATCACGGGTTTATCTTTCGAGCGAAAACCTTTGCCATGGACGATGATGACATGACGCAATCCTGATGCTTCACACTCGCCAAGAAATGCCTGCAGCGTTTTTCTTGCTTCTGCAACAGTTAGTCCATGCAGGTCGAGTACGTGTTCGATGGGCTGTTTTCCCTGGCGCAGTTTTTTGAGTACGCTGTGTTGCAGGCCGCTACGTGAAAAGCTGAGAATATCGGGGCATTCTGCAAAGGTTTCAGAGTCGGAAAACACGTCATCGATCGCAAGTACTTCGCTATCATCGATGTTTTGCCTGAGCGGATTTTTCGGCTTTTTCCGAATCTTTACCTTATTATCCGGTTTTAAAGGTGTGACACCTTTCATTTCCGAGAGAAATAGCGATTCTTCCTCATTTTTTGTTGAATCATCACTCATCAGAACTCGCTCAATAAGGTATAGTTACAGCTGATTTTAACGTTAATTTTTGATGTTGTAACGCGTGTGCATATTTTAGTTTCCAATGATGATGGTTACCGGGCGCCGGGCATTGCGGTGCTCGCCGAGGCGCTGTCGCTTGAGCATGAGATATCGATCGTTGCGCCGGAGCGTAACTGCAGCGGGGCGAGTAACTCTCTGACCCTCGAGCGCGGTCTGCGTGCCAGCAAGGTTGCTGAAAATTCCTATTTTGTCGATGGTACGCCGACCGATACGGTGCACCTGGCCGTTACCGGACTGCTGGATAAAACGCCTGATATGGTCGTCTCCGGCATCAATGCCGGCGCCAATATGGGTGATGATGTATTGTATTCGGGTACTGTTGCTGCTGCGATGGAGGGTCGGCATCTCGGCTTGCCGGCGATCGCTGTGTCGATGGATTCTTATACCCCCGATCATTATGAAACAGCGGCAAAAGCAGTGGTTAAGCTTCTGGCTGATTTGAACGAAGCTTCCTTTGCGGCAAATACGATCCTGAACATCAACGTGCCTGATATTCCATGGTCTCAGATAAAAGGCTTCAAAGCGACCCGTCTGGGTAATCGCCATAAATCAGAGGGCGTGATCGTTCAGGAAGATCCACGCGGTGACCTGATGTACTGGGTTGGTCCGCCGGGCGAAGCACAGGACGCCGGTGAGGGCACTGATTTTCATGCGGTCAGTCAGCATTATGTGTCCATTACGCCACTACAGATCGACTTAACCCGATATAATACCCTGAATGAGCTGGAAAACTGGCTGAAGACATACGTATAGATAAAGCACGATTAGATGATAAGTAACGATATTCAGGGTATTGGTATGACCTCGCAGAGAACAAGGGATCGCCTTGTCGACCGTCTGCGTGACAAAGGTATCAGTGACGAGCGCGTCCTCGAGGTGATGCGGACCACACCGAGGCATATCTTCGTCGATGAAGCGATGGCACATCGTGCTTATGAAGACACTGCGCTGCCAATCGGCCACGGTCAGACGATATCTCAGCCATATATCGTTGCAAGGATGTCAGAGATATTACTCGAAGGCGGAACTCCTGACGTGGTGCTCGAGGTTGGCACCGGCTCCGGTTATCAGTCGGCGATTCTGTCACGCCTGGTACCCAAGGTTTACACGGTCGAGCGGATCAGTGCGCTTCTGCAAAAAGCACGGGATGCTCACAGGAAGATGGGACTGATGAATGTCTTCTCCAAGCATAGTGATGGTTCCTGGGGCTGGGAGCCCAACGCGCCATATGCCGCGATCATGGTGACGGCAGCACCCAAGACCGTACCGCCAGGTCTCCTGCAACAACTCGCTGTGGGTGGCCGCATGGTGATTCCGGTTGGCTCCACAGGCGGTGTGCAGGAGTTAAAACTGTACCAGCGAACAGCGGATGGTATTGAGGAGTCGACGTTGGAGATAGTGAACTTTGTTCCTCTTCTGGATGGAGCTGTACGATAATGATTTTTGCGGGTTTATATAACAGGGTAATGCGCTGGGCGGCGCATCCACATGCCGAGAGATACCTCGTCGGTGTCAGTATATTTGAATCGATCTTTTTTCCTGTACCAACCGCGTTGATGGTCGCACCGATGGCGGTGGCCAGACCCGATAAGGCAGTACGGATAGCATTGATCGCTACCTCGATGTCAGTTCTCGGGGGTGTTGTCGGGTATTACCTGGGCTACTTCGCGATCAGTGCAATCGAGCCTGTCCTGCATGATGTCGGTTACTGGGACAAATATATGACAGCGCAGCGCTGGTTCGAAGAGTGGGGGTTCTGGGCCGTTGTGGTCGCCGGTTTTTCACCTATTCCTTTTAAGCTATTCACCATATCTGCAGGTGCCTTATCCATGGCCTTGCTGCCATTTGTGCTAGCGGCTATCGTGGGGCGGTCTGCACATTTCTTCCTGGTTTCATTGTTGATGGCCTGGGCAGGACCCAAGATGGAACCGGTCGTTAAAAAGTATATCGAGTGGCTGGGCTGGGCGACCGTCGTGTTGATCGCTGTTTTTATCTATCTCCATTAACTTTAGAATGATGTTTCGACAGGGTTGTTTTGTACTGGCAACGTTGACGCTGTTTATCTCGCTTCAGTCCTGTTCGAGCGATGGTAAAAAGTGGGATCCTGATGACTATACCGTCAAATCTGGTGATACTGTCTATTCGATTGCCTGGCGATATGAGCTTGACGCAGATGATTTTGCTGCCTGGAATGGTATATCTAGTTCGAATCTTATAAAGCCGGGGCAACGTTTACACACACGCAAACCGGCTAATTTCGATTCACAGAGGCGTAAGCAGGTCGAACAATCGGTCGCCTATGCACCCCAGTCTGCAGCCGGGCTGGAAAAAACAGAAAGCAACCAGGTATACAAAAAATGGGTGAAAGCTGAGAAAGGCGATACGCTGTATGGT
>CBDUKK010000306.1:0-3025 GCA_965367795.1 uncultured Gammaproteobacteria bacterium | reverse complement strand
GAAAGTGTCGTTAAGCATTACCCGGACCTCTCTGGTTACGATGTGTATCTGAGTGGACCGCCACCTATGGTAAAAGCAGGCATGGATCTTTTCTATGAGAAAGGATTACCCGAAACTCAGATATATTCCGATTCGTTCGAGTATTCTGATGATGCACTAAAGGCCATGGGTATCCAGAAACCCAAGACAGATGCCTGATAAAGCAACGCTAAAACAGTTGATGCAGAACCTGCCGCAGCAGGGATTGGTTGAATGGATTGGTGTAAGGCCAGGAAAAAGGAAACCATTAAGAGAGCTAGAAAGAGTTATCGTTTTAGCAGAAGGACTTGATGGTGATCATTATGCGGGACGCAGTGGCAACCGGGGTGTAACCCTGATACAGGCAGAACACCTGGCTGTAATTTCATCTTTATTGCATCGACCGAAAATAGACCCACAGGCTCTAAGGAGAAACATCGTTATCAGTGGTATCAATCTGTTAGCACTGAAAGACCGAGAGTTCCGGATAGGAACAGCGGTGTTAAAAATGACCGGCTTATGCCATCCCTGTTCGCGTATGGAAGAAAATTTTGGTGAAGGCGGATATAACGCTATCAGGGGACACGGAGGGATAAATGCCAGAGTCGTTAAACCCGGTGAGATAAAGCTTAAGGACAAGGTTTTAGCAAGTTAAGTTTTAACCACCATCAATTGTGGTGTCTCACGTTCGAAATCTTTACTCAGAACCTCTTCGCCATAATCGCCGGCGAGCAGATGCAGGCCCTGGCGATAATATTCCTGAGCAGCAGCTGGTTCTTCCATGTGTTCTTCCAGCAGTCTCGCAAGTTTGAGATAGTTTTCAGGCATCGGCCTGATCGAGATACTCGCTTCCAGATAATTACGTGCTTTACCCCAAAGTGTACGTGACATACACATCTTGCCCAATGCGAGCAATAGCCAGGCATTCTGCTGGTGATCTTCTAACCAGGATTCAACAGCTTCCAGTTGACTGTTATCTACCATAACATCGAGCTCGGAATACAGGATGATGGTGCTCTCATGCCAGTTTTTGTCAAGGTAATGACGTAATACTGTTTCAGCTTCACCGGCAGCATTTACACTGATTAACAAGCGGGCATAATGTTCTATAACTTGTGGAATAATCTTTAAGTGACTGGGTGTTTCATTCCAGAAGTTGATCAACAGGCTGCTATCAAGGTTCCTTGCGAGATCAGTTAGCTGGCCATTACAAACCGCGACTTCAAATGTAAGAAAGCTCTCTGCAGATAGTTTGCCATGTTTCTTAAGTGCTGGAAGAACCTGTTTCAGGTTGTCCCAGTCCCGCAAGTGTCTATAGGTGTCAGCCAGCAATGTCAGAACATAGGGGTGATTCATAGTAAGACTGTTAATCTGCTGCAGAGTAGCGAGAGCCTGTTCGAACTGGTCGTGTGCCAGCTGAAGTTCAGCTTTAGTAAGCCCGATCGCGACATCAGCGTCTGGTGCTTCTAAATGAGCTTCACGTAAGTATTCATCCCGGCGTTCATATGCGCCGACTTGCTGTGCGGCACGGGCTGCTGTGAGGTAGACCAGCAAGCGGTTATCACTGTATTTGACATGTTGCAGTAATATTTTTTCTGAGTTTTCAAAGCGGCCTTCAGCATACTCGATAAAACCTAGAGTAAGTGATGTATGTGCTTTTTCTGTAAGGCGTTGCTTACGCCGGCTGCCAAAATAAACAAACAGCTTATATATCAGCTCCCATAATTTGATCAAAACCAGAACAGCGAATAAAGCACAGAGAGCGGCAGCGCCAAAAACCACGAGGTTCGTCTGAAAAGAAAGGCCAGCAAAACTAAAACTTACCTGTCCCAGATCTCTATGCTGGTACATGGTAAAGCCGACAATGGTAATAACGGAGATGAGCGATATGTACAACAGACGGTTCATTTCATTTACCTGTCACTGAGGTTTTTAGTATGGATACGAAGTTATAGGTTATCGTATCCAGGCATAAATTTATAGTTGACTATATTTTTATATCTAAACCAGTTTATTTGTTATCTTGAAAATAATCGGTAAGTGCAGAGATGGCTGCTTCATCCGTCGCATTTTCAGCAGTGATAATCGTTCTGAAACCATGCTGCCTGGCCTGTGTATACGCCCGGGTTGATGGTACAACCAGGGGGATATCGATCAGTAAGCTAGGATCTTCCATCAGGGTTATCAGGTTTTCCAGGCCTTCATTACTGCTAATGGTGATTGCATCGAGCTCAGATACCTCGTGCTCGTCAAGTGGCGGATGTGGTGGTAGTTCCCTCTGATAAGTTTCAACATATCGAACTTGAGCACCGCGGCGTATCAGGCTGTCACCGAGCAAGGGGCGGCCACCACTACCACGAAATATAAGAATACGACGGCCTTCGATTTTCGGCATCTGGAAAACCGGGTCATTTAATAACGATTCGGTATTTTTGTCTGCAGCTTCAACATCGACATGTATATTCTGTTGCTCGAGAGCTTCTGTTGTTTTGTTGCCGATGGAGACGATAGTAAAATGTTCCGGTAATGCAGGAAAGTATATTCTGCTCTGTTCTACAGCCGTCGGGCTGATGAAAATAGCCATGGTAAAGCTATGTAGCTGTTCACGTAACAGGACCAGTTGCTGGATATCCAGTTCAGGTGGAGGTTGTATGTTAATGACAGGATAGTGGATTGCCTTACCGCCAGATTTCTCTATCAGGCGCCGTAGATTGCCTTCACGTCCTTTCGGTCGAGTAATGAGGACTGTTTTGTCAGTAAGCGCATAATCCGCAATCATTTAGTATCATTTTGCTGTATCAGCAGCATATTAAAATCCAGGTAATAATTTTAGCAATATCTGGAAACGGCTATGACCTGGCTTTCGATGTTTTCAGTTTTTTTCTTATCAGAGGTAAGTGCCTTCGACTGATTTCCAATAAATCATTGATCTCTATGAAACTTAAGCAGGCATGGCCGTCATTGTTCTTGCTTAGCCCATGTAATTTCTGATGAGCGACCAGGGCAT
>CBDUKK010000305.1:0-3035 GCA_965367795.1 uncultured Gammaproteobacteria bacterium | reverse complement strand
CAGGTCGCCATTCACCGTAACCCTGAGCTTCGATACGGCTGAGCGCGATACCCTGAACTCACCGTCTGAAATGAACTGCCAACATTCGGTATCGTAATAACTTCAAGATCCGGCGTTACGAAAACCGCATTCGCCACAGCAGATAACAGCATCGATGATGCCAGTAAAAACATTTTAGCCGTGTATTTAGATTTCGCTTCGATGTGATTAAAACTATTTATAATATGGTCATGTAGTAATTTACTTACATATACTGTAAAAGTTAATCAGGCAAAAAACTTGTCATCCAACGACGGATAATTGACTAAAAACGTCAGATTTTCAACAACTTAAATTAATTTACCGTGTTCTAATATAGATAATAGACAACAAAAACAGGTTTTGCTGGTGTCGATATAAATAACTGTGAACAGCATCACACAAATCAGCGAATTATCAACCGAACGAGTGAATTTAACAGACAACTGGTAAGTGATGTTTTAGCTAACGCCTCATAAACATTGTATTTTCAAACTGAACAGGCAAAACTATGCAGACAAACCCCGGTTAACAAAGATGACTGATCCATGCTAAATATTCTTCCCGCCCTTGCCGTCGCCGCGAGCATGCAGGCCGTGCTGCCCATCACCGTCAAAACACCCGAGATGGAAATCAACTTTATGCCGCGAACGCCCAATCAACTGGGTTCATTTTATGAAGCACGCGGTTTTCCCAAAGACATGCGCGACGTACTAAGGAAGCAATGTTTCATCACCGTCGGCATTTTGAATACCAGTAAGCAGAAGATCTGGCACGACTTGTCAAACTGGCAGTTCTCAGTGGCAGGCAAACCCATCAAGCGGGAGCACCGTGACTACTGGAAAAAACGCTGGCAGGACATGGGGGTACCGTTGAGCAAGCAATCAACCTTTCGCTGGACCCTGATTCCTGAAGCACTGGATTATCTGCCCGACGAGCGTGAAGGCGGCAACATCATCCTGCCTTTTACCGATCAACCTATCAGCCTGACTGCGACATTTCTTACGGGTGATAACAGGCAAGGTAAAAAGGTCACCATACAAACTGACAAACTTTACTGTGCCGAGGATCCGTAATGAAAATACCAGCAAATGTTTTCAGGCCATTCATTCTGATACTGACGTTATGTACGGTCGGGGCATCCTTCGCTGACGAGATAGCAGATAGCACGGACAGTAATAAAACACCCTTTGGTATTCGGGACTATGATATTGGCCTCGCACCTGATTTCATCTTACATGATGTCGATGGTGAAAAGTTTGAACTGGAAGAGACACGTGGACGCTGGGTATTCCTGCATTTCTGGGCAAGCTGGTGCGGCCCCTGCCGGGAAGAGATGCCCGCGATACAGAAGTTAGCGGATGCGGTAAAGAGTGAAAAATTTCAGATCGTAATGATCAATACCGCTGAAGATGAGGACACAATTTTCGAGTTTTTAGCTGCGATCGATGTCGAGTTGAATAGCCTGATGGACGTCGATGGCATGGTCACCGAAGCATGGGAACCTCGTGGCCTGCCGACGACTTTTTTGATTAGCCCAAAAGGTCAAATAAGATACCAGGCCATCGGTGGTCGTGACTGGGGAAATACCGAGTATGTCGATTTCATCAAGCACTTAACAAAAAGTACGGATTAGACAGAGCCGTTATAAGTACTCAGTTGAATAACATCTCAAAATAAGCCTTACCGCTTCTTTCATCCACATTGCGTATTACCTGGTAATCAGCATATGCATCGAGGTTGCCATCGTCGATAGCCTGTTTGCTGATTTCCACGCCCCACATCGGGTTGATCTCGTTAGGTAGAAAAGAATAACGCACGTCTATAACCAGGTTCGGGTTTCGAGTACTCACCGCCAGAAAACCATCGGAAAACCAGCGGAAACGTTCGATATCTCTTGCCTGCTGGCTTTCGACTGGAAGCCAGGGAAAATCCCGCTGCACATCCAGTTTCTGAATCGACGTCCCCTTGATGTACCTGGTATCCCATAACAGTTTGACTGCGTCGACATAGTAGCGGCCATCGTATTCGTAGATCATCTTCCACAGATGGCGATTGGCAAAACCGGGCTTAAGATGCACCCGCTCCACCTGGTGGCCGCGCTGTTCTGCTAACGACAGGACCGCCAGCTCTGCTCGCTGATACTGCACCAGGCCAAGGCTTAAGAAAACCACGGCATATATAAAAGCGATACGCGCATAGCGAACATTCTTGCGATACGCCGCCAGTGTAATAAACAAGATGACCGGCAGGGTGAACAGCGGGTCGATGATCGATACGATATTCCACGCAAAACGTTCATTGGAGAACGGCCAGAACAGTTGCGTGCCATAAGAGGTACAGGCATCCAGCAGGCCATGCGTCGCATAACCTAGAAATGAGAACAGGTATATCTGGACAAATGTCAGTCTCGTTGCCGGCCAGCGACCCTGCAGCCAAGGTGAGTGGAGCAATGGGTAGAACGCCAGGGCACAAATCAAGGCCCCGAACGGGATAAACACCAGCGAGTGGCTGAATTGCCGGTGATATTCTAAAAACAGGATCGGGTCTTCTGCCGATTGAATGAGGATATCAAGATCTGGAGCCATGCCCGCAAGTGCACCGATAAACAGTGCAACCGCCTGCCTGGAACCTTCTGTAGCAAAGGACTGAGAGAGACTGGCACCAAAGCTGGCTTGTGATATGGGATCCATGATTTTTAAAGAATTGTTGTAAGTAGCAAGTTATAAGTTCCAGGCCAATATAATACAGGCTAATACTTGCAACTTATAACTTACAACTTTATCAGATAATCCACACATGCCATGCCCCACACAGCAATAAAAAAATAAATTACCGCAGGCTAATGTCATATCTGACTATACCAAATTGATTATATAAAACGGAATATTAGATAACTATAATACAGCACCCTTTGGCCAAGCCACTGATATATTATGACCGAAAAAGAATTTACCGAGATTTCGCTGACCATTTGCCTGACGTTTGGCATCAGCTATATGCTGTTTATCGTCTAT
>CBDUKK010000304.1:0-3038 GCA_965367795.1 uncultured Gammaproteobacteria bacterium | reverse complement strand
GGGCTGGAACGCAGTATCAGCTTCATCGCCTCGATGCGTGCATGATGTTTGTCATCTGAACGCAATACATACCATGGCACATCAGGCTTGTGCGTCTTCAACAGCAGCTGGTACTTCTTCTCGGTGAACTTGTCCCACAGTTCCTGGGCCTGCAGGTCTACCTCGCTGAGTTTCCATTGACGTAAGCGATCCCGCTTGCGGATTTCGAACCGCCTGGCCTGCTCTTCTTTCGATACCGAGAAGTACATCTTGATCAGCACGGTCGAATTATCTTCGAGGAAGCTTCGTTCGAAGGTGACGACGGTTTCCATGAACTGGCGGTACTGTTCCTGTGTGCAGAAACCCATCACCGGTTCGACCATCGCGCGGTTGTACCAGCTGCGGTCGAACAGCACGATCTCACCGGCACGCGGGAACTGCTCGATGTAGCGTTTCATATGCATCTCTGTTCGCTGATCATCGGTCGGCTTACCGAGAGCGACCACGCGGTAGTGCCTGCTGTTCATGTAACGCGTGACACGACGTATGGTACCGCCCTTGCCCGAGGCATCGCGGCCGTCGAACAGTATGATCAACTTGCGGCCGGTACGCTCCAGGTGTTCCTGCAGCTTGATCAGTTCCGCCTGGTACTGCTTCAGCTCTTCGCCCTGTGTGTGCTTCTGCAGCGCCGTCTTCACCACGTCCTTGTACCTGGGCTGTTCCAGCAACTCGGTGATCTTCGCAGAAGCGAGGCGCTCACCACCACCCAGCTTCTTCAGCACTTTCTGGTGCTCACTCATGGAGATTGGGTAATCGATAGGTAAACGCTTGGTTGGCATAGTCAGATTTTTCTCATTAGATTGATGATGGGCTAAAAGGTTAAACAAGGGTTGCTATTTAACCAGCCACTCCTGTTGATCAAAACTTAATCCCTCCGTTTCCTGGCATTGGCCTATTCAAACAGTGCCTGTTCCATCTCACGATAAATAAAATTCGCGTTGGCCCGATGGTTCTCTTCATACAGGTAGCTGTCTTTCCAGTCACTAAACTCAACGTTCCGTACGGCATCGTACATGTCCACTCCATCGTCAACAGCCTTTGCCATAGCATCACGCAGGCGTTGTACATAATCACGTGTTTTACTGACCATAGGGAAAGGCGCTGTTTGCGCACTGCCGTGCCCCGGTACCATCAGCTTCGCTGTAGAAAAATTCTCGAGCAGCCAGTCCTGTGCAAGGATGATCTGTTTACTATGACCATCACCCAGGAAAGTCGTCCGCTGATTAAAGGCCAGGTCCGATATCCACACCACATCCTGCTTTAGCTGGTGGACCACCAGGTCACCATGGGAATGATGCGTGCCGGTGTTGTAAATCTCAAACACGGCGTCACCGAGCTCTATGCGATGACTCTTAAAGGCTGCAACATCAATGTAGGTATCTGCCGTAACAGGTTTGAAGCCCTGCATATCATCCGGCAAAAGTTCTCGGCGATATTCAACCGAGACATCCAGCGTCTCTGACAGGTTATATCGAACACTTCCCTGGTGTGCGATTACCGTCACACCTTCGATACTGGCGAACGGTTCAGCGCCATAGGAATGATCGGGATGATTATGGGTAACGATAAGGTAGCGGATGGGTTTTTCTGTCAAGGAGTTGATGGTTGCAATGACGCGGCGCCCCAGCTTCGGCGTGCCAAGAGTATCGATCACCACCACCCCCTCGCTGGTCACGATGAATCCGGCATTACCGTTCCAGCCACGATTATTCTCGTTCAGTGTCGAGATATTGCCCAGCAGCATATAAGTATCTTTGGCGATTTTGTAAACGGGCAAAGGTTTGTCATCAGGGGCTTTCGGGTCGATTTTCATACTGGGCACCTGGTCACTATTGATCACGGTAGTGGGAAGCCCCCAGTTATCAGGTGCATCGTTGGGGTTGGCAATCTGCCCATACTGCTCTGCTATGGCGGGCAGAGACAACAAAGGCAGCAGCAATACGGCCACTGACAATGACACGTGATTTAGAATTTTAAGTGTTCCAGGTACAGGCATGCCTCACCCTCGTAAGATATCATCTTCAAGTTTAATGATTGGTAAAAGATCATAACCATATAATTTGAGGGTAAATAATAGGGGGGCAGATCACGTTTTTTTGTTATTGCTTTTTAATATCTGGCATCAGGGTAAAAGCGCTCAGTAAATTACAACTGTTTGCTGGCGTTATTGCCATTTCCACTGCTGAATTCCGGCAGCGATCAGGGCTATACCAAGGATGAATCCCAGGAGAATGGCCGAGCCGAAGCTTCCCATTACTATGAGCAGTATGCCAAGGATAATACTTAGCCATTGCTCGATCTTTTGAGTGACAGAAATATTGATCACCACAGACTCGCGTATTGCTGTCAATCCGTTGATACCGTTCAGGATAAGCCCGGCGCCGAGAAGTACGGCTATCAACCACAAGGTTAGTTCCGGCCAGACCAGTATCACAAGACCGGCGATTACCTGCACCCATGGGCCAGAGACGTTAACCAGGAAGCCCTGCCTGCGTACGTAATACATGTAAAATAAGGTCACGATACCACTGGCGAGTATAACGCCGCCAAGTACCATGACTGCCAGTGTTCCAAAAAAATAGGGAATCACTATGGCAGTTATGCCCAGCATGATCGAAATAACAGCAATGATTTTAGTCGAGTTCACGTACCTGCTCCCGTAGACACACTAGATTAGTTTGCAACTTGTCCTGATTGTATAACTTATTAAAGGGGACGGAGGGATTAAATACAAACCATCCTCTTTCGTGGTAAAAAAGTCAATCACAATATTTTGGGTCAAAGTGAAACTCTCAATATAGATAAAGCGGACACAAGCCTTTATACATTTATTTGTAATTGCAGATTCTCGGTGTATGATCCATTTAGAATCAGATCGGTCCCCGTTAACTACAATATATCGAATAGAGGTAATAATATGTCTTCGATGAAATATGCTTTTCAGATTTTAGTGGTAGCATTTTTTGCAGCACCCAACAGTGCCTATGCTGACTCATGGA
>CBDUKK010000303.1:0-3042 GCA_965367795.1 uncultured Gammaproteobacteria bacterium | reverse complement strand
TGCTGATCACCGAGTTGCAGAAAGAGGGTTCTATCCTGCGACTGTCATATCTCGCTGAGAATGAAGATGAGGATGAAGTCGATGATCGACTCGATGCCATCGAAGACCTGGTCAGTGATCGCTGGAAAGACCTGGATTGCTGCTACAAGCTGGTTATCGAGAAAGAAGTATTCTGGCGCAAGGGTAGTCCGTCAGCAGGCAGGGAGTTTAAAGAATGAAAAACTTCCTGAACCGCAAGCGTAGCCTTAAAGCAGCGAAACCGCTGATGCTGCTGATGCTCAATTCAAAAGCAAAACAGTCAATGATGATAGTGATGCTGTTGTGTGCGGGTAAATTGGCACATGCGGAAGAGTGGTACAGCCTGACGGAAGAGCCTGCCGGCAAGACCGCGCAGCCACCGATGCAGCTGGAAGAATATCCCCTGGGTCAGAATACAGAAAAACACTTCCCGCCTAATATGACGTTTACCCTGTGGACCCAGGACGAGACTCTGTTTAAGCCGAAAGCGGAAGATAAGGTCGAGATCAAAAAGGTCCTGGAGAAAGAGACCGAGACCTTCAAGTTAAAAGATGCTGTTCCGGCGATCGGTTTCAAATCCGGTACGGTTGATATACCGGAAAGTTATGTCGAAAAGCTACGCACGGTATTGAATGAGATGAAGAATCGCACAAACGTGCGCCTGCATTTCATCGGCCACAGTGACACGGATAAACTCGGCCCGGGCCTGCGTGCAAAATACATCAATAATGTCGGTCTCTCAAAATACCGCGCACAGGAGACGGCGGAATACTTCCAGCGTGAACTTGATCTGCCGCCTGATGCTGTCTCGTTTGATGGTGCCGGTGCGACCAAACCTATCGCCAGTAATGATACAGCAGCCGGTAAAGCAAAGAACCGCCGAGTTGAAGTACAGGTGTGGTATGACGAGGTCACCGAGAAAGTCGTCGAAAAAGAATTTGTCGTACCTGCGAAACAACTCAACCGACTCAAAGTCTGTCGCAAGGAGACCGTCTGTAAATTAAGTTATAAAGAAGGTAATGCGCGCCGTGCAAGATTGCAGAACCTGGTGAAACCACTTCGTACTGAGCCGGGACAGGCCGGTGTACCGGATGAATTTATCAGGCAGATCCGGGAGAACCTGCAGAACCTGAGCGACAAGAAGAACGTGGTGATCCGTTTCGTCGGCCATACCGATAACCTGCCTCTGGATGATGCGGAAAAACGTATCTATGGTGACCATGTCAACCTGTCCAGGGCACGTGGTCGTTACGTGATGCTGGAGGTACAGGATCGATTGAAACTGCCGAACTCTGCTGTCAGCAGTGGCGGTAAAGGCCTGAAATACCCGGTGGCTTCCAATGGCACAGAAAAGGGGCGCTCTTTTAATCGTCGTGTAGAAGTCGAGTTCTGGTATGACGATCCGTTCGAGCAGTATAGTGAAGATCCCCAGGTGTGTCCCGAGTCTGCTGCCTCCGAGACGGTGACGCTCACCTATGATCCGCCATCCGGCCCGATCAAGGCCATCCGTTTCAAGGATGGCCAGCCGATTATCCCTGAAGGGTATAGCGAACGACTGGCACGTACACTCAGTGATGTAGAAGACAAGGCAGGTGTCCGTCTCAGCTTTATCGGTTATACCAATAACGAGCGTATGGATCGCCGTGCCGCCATGGTCTATGGTGATGACATCGGCCTGTCGGCCTCACGTGCCCGCCGTGCCATGGAGATGGTGCAACAGGAGATGGGTCTGAGCGATAAGCAGGTAGAATACGAAGGCCATGGTTATGTACATTCGGACGACGTCGCCAGTACTGGTTTTATCCAGTTCGACAGCTCACGGGTCGAAGTTCGCATCCTGTATGATGAACTCGCGCTGCTCGATGACCAGGATAACCTTGAGATCGAACGTATCAACCGTGAATCAGAGAAACATAACCCTTACGCATTGAACCTGATGCGTATCACCGTCGATGGTGAGCCGCTATACGACCCGTACAAACATACCGAGGATGTCCAGCGTTGTACGGACGTTGCCCTGGATGCCGCGGATGTCCAGTTCACCTTCAATAACCTGCAGAAAAAGCCCAGGTTAAACATCACCGCATGGCCGAATACGATCCGTTCGCAGGATATCGCGGAGACTGCGGTCGAAGAGAATAAAGTACATTTCAAGATGTACAGCAACTACCGCAACTTTATCGAGCGTGCCGAAGTTCGCCTGTTCGAATTGAAACAGTCAACTCAATCCGAACCGCTGGCTGTCATCCCGTTAGATGATAGTGATGTCGCCACATGGAATGCGAATTTTGAAAACCTCGGCGCCACCACTAAACGCCTGGTATATATATTACGTGTTTATGATGAGGAAGGTGATTACGATGAGACTATCCCGCTGCCGCTATGGGTAGTCAATGAGCTGGATGAAGACGCGGAAGAAAGTACCAAGCTCGTGGTGCAGGAAAACAGTGAAAAAGATATCCAGTTGCTCGGTGGTTATGGTGAGAATCATCTGCATAGTCAGCGTATCGAACTGAAGGGCGGTACGGTAACGATCAACGGTGACAAGATCCCGCCAGGTCATAACGTATGGCTGGCAGGTAAAAAAGTACCGGTCAACGATAAGGGCGAGTTCGTCAGTGAAGAGATGTTCCCGCGTGGCATGCATACCATCGAAGTCGCAGTACTGGATGATGAAGGTAATGGCGAGCTATTTTTACGCGACATGGAATTTGCAAATAGTGACTGGTTCTATGTGGCTATCGGTGATATTACCCTCGCGCAGGATAGCACGACAGGGCCGGCAAAACTGGTCACCCAGGATGAAGACTCGTTCAACAATGAACTGAATGTGGATGGCCGTTTTGCCTATTACACCGAAGGTCCTTTTGGTGATGACTGGCAGTTAACCAGTAGTGCCGATACCCAGGAAGGCCCGATCGATGAATTGTTTAGTAACTTCCTCGAGAAAGATCCTCGCGCGCTATTAAGACGCTTAGATCCGGATCTGTATTACCCGACCTTTGCTGATGACTCGACATTAGA
>CBDUKK010000302.1:0-3048 GCA_965367795.1 uncultured Gammaproteobacteria bacterium | reverse complement strand
TATGAAAGATATAATCATCACCAATGAAAGCGAAGATCTTAACTCAACACGCAACTGGACAGCTGAATGTAATGGAAAAACCTACCAATGCAATTCTCACGAAGATGACTACTCAGCGTGTTATGACATTACCGAGTAGCTCACAGATACACTTCGACTGACAACCCGTTTCCTGAACATATCATCAAAGAGTAAAAACTTCGATAGAAACAGGGCTCGGCGTATACACCGAATAACTATTGCGGCGGAAACTGCGCCAGGATCTTTTCTACCGTCTCATTGATGTTTGCTGTCGATTCTTCTGGACTGGAATGATCGGAAACTGACTGTGTGGCGACACCCCGCCAGACGAGCTTGTCACCCAACGGTATCGTCACGTCGATCAATAATGTTCCCTGGTCATAAGCCCGTACATCGGATCCCGAACTCAGTCCGATGCCGCCAAAACCGCCAAAGCTGGAACGTCCGACTGCAACACCGCCACTCACTCCGCTACTGGTGATCTTCTGTTCCACGTTATAGTGATAACTGATAAAGAAATCCGGGTTGAACGTTTCGACCGGCTGGTAAGATTTTGCCTGCATGGCATTTTCTATCGCCGTACGGATACGTTTATCGAGCAGGTCATTATCCTTGACGCCATAAGCTTTCTGCTCATTTGGTTTCCATGCGAATGTTTTCAATCCAGCAAAGTTATATTCCTTCTCATAGTCCTGGCTGACCGTTATGCCAGAACATGCCTGCAAAAAGACCAGGATAAAAACGGAACATAACATTCGTTTCGTTAATGTATCAATACTAATAAACATCGCTACTGAATAACCTTCTGGTCAACAACCTGGAGCATTTATCAACGAAACAATAACCCCTAAAAATAGAGTGTGCCAAATACTGTGTAGCCACGATAACTGTCTGAGACTTTACCCTTCCAGTCATCATCATTTACCTCGACACTTGAACCTATCCTGGCCAGACCTGCACCGATCGCAAAGTGTTCAAAAAGTTTATACTCGGTTTTTAATTCATAATTTATCAAGGCGCCTTTGATCGAATCTTCAAACTCGATGAAAAATGATTCTGCCACATAATGAACCGACCATTTGGGTGTGATGGCATACCCCATGCGCAGGCCGAACATTGGTAATGGCGCCGTGAAACCCGCTGACTCGACCTTATCACCGGCGTCATTAGCAAACTTTAGATCGTAACTGGTAATATTAAGACCCGCTGTGAAAGTCAGTTCCACCTTGGGTGAATGATAAAAAGAATAGCCGTAACCGAGCTTATACAAGGTGTACTCGATATCAGAGTTAAGTGTTTCACTCGCAATATAATTCTGATCTTCAATCGTTATATCGATGGCTAATGTTCTGGTTCCTTTTCGATCAATGGCAAATGAAGTGAAATCGATACGGTGGCGTGGATTAAACCGGTAATAAGCGTCGATCCTGGGGATGGTGTCTCGAGTATCACCGCCAAGGTCACGGTTATAATCGATCACGGTACCCAACCCTGATGGTGAGTTAATAGAGAACTGTGTATCTGAACCATCGACGATGTAAGCGCCCAGACGAAGCATGTATTTATCAGGAAAGGCTACTGCAGCCTCTTCTTCAGCGGCACTAACACTACCTGAGATCAGCCCTGCAAGGACCAGACCGGCAACTACGGGCACAGCGAATTTTTTATTTAGTAATTTGAACATCTCATCTATCCTCTTGTTTTTTTTCTAAATAATACGATATTCGATCAGTTAAATTATGCCTGTTACATCCCGGTCATCCGTTGAATTTAATCACCCTCATGCACAATAGACTGCTCAACAGATTAACATCATATACTTGCAGTCTATTTTCAAACTTGATATCAATCAAAATATGACACTGATTTGGCAGTGTCCCTGCAGCTACCAGTTCACTCTTCAGACTTAAAACCAGCCACTTTATGACTGCCATCACAAAACGGTTTATTTTTTGATGCGCCGCATCGGCATAACGCTACTTTTTTACCTGACCACGCTATACGCCCACTGCTAGCCTGTAAAACGACACTTCCATTCAACATGATCGGGCCGTCTTTAATCTGGGTGACTTTCAATTTACCACCCGTTACATCTAAATCCTCGCCTTTCTCACCGATGGCACCATAATCATTAAAGCCGATCTGTTCGTGGCTGTTGTCGCAGAATGGTTTGTTTTTTGATGCGCCGCATCGGCACAGGGCAGCACGAAATTTCACACCCGGCATATCATCGCTGGCACCATCGATCTCCAGGTCGCCACGGATAAAGTAAGGCCCATGGTAACTGACGGTAACGCTGTTTTCTGAATCTGCTGTTTCTGACACAGCGTTATCTGTAGACTCAAAGGTAATCGCACCTGTCGGACATCGCTTTACTATATCGACAACATCATCGACCGATGTTAGATCAGGATCGCACCAGGGATCACGTCCGCCAACAAAAAGATCACCCCTGGAATGACCACACTCGCCGATATGGATGCAGAGCCGGCCATCCCACTCGACACTGATCGCCTTACCCGGATACTTCGTTATATCTTTACTCATGATCACATCCCCCACCCGTATAACAACTGAAGAGAGTCGATACTATCATTAACCTGTCAGAAAAAAACCCCGCTAACAGCTCTATGATCCTCCATATTCAATGTGAATATGCGATCTTCGATTTGCCTATATACGAAAAATGGCAAAAAAAATATTGATACCTCAGAAAATACCAGTAGTATGTATCTTCGATGGCGTCATACGATGCACTTAACCCCTATAACTAGTGTGTTAAAGATACGGGCAATGTGTAAATAATAAATGTAAAAAGGTGAAAGATGAAAGCTACGTTTAAAACAGTAACACTCTTGTTCTGCACCATTGTAATGTCCTCCTGTGCTGATGCAGACGAAAAAGCCAGTACCATAGCGCAGAAAAAGCCCAACATTCTCGTGGTTTGGGGTGACGATATCGGACAGTCCAACATCTCGTATTTCACAAAAGGCATGATGGGTTATAAGACGCCCAATATCGACCGTA
>CBDUKK010000301.1:0-3064 GCA_965367795.1 uncultured Gammaproteobacteria bacterium | reverse complement strand
TTGTCGATGATGTCATTACTGATTTCAGGTTAGCGATACATTATTTTATCAAGTTAGCGCACAAAAGCATTGAAGACATTGATGATTATCAATAACACGTTATTTTGCTTTATTGCCTACATAAAAGGCATCTTTAATGATATGTTGTTGTTTTACATAGTGGGATGATAGAGTACTGCTGTTATGAGCGATTCCATATGTTATTTTAGTTACGAAAGTCATAGATGAGCAGTTATGCAATCCTTCGATACCACAGACAAGGAAAACGAGGCTGCAATAGAATTATTGCAGGTAATAAATGTTCTTGTCACAGAAGTGCAGCCAAATCGTCTGCCAAAGACGATAACGCTCGATACCAGGTTTGAAAAGGATCTTGGTCTCGACAGCCTGACCCGCGTCGAACTGGTTTCCAGGGTAGAGAAACAATTCAAGCTTGCATTGTCCGAGCAAATCATCGCTGAATCAGAGTCAGCAAGAGATCTATTGCGCGCCATCCAGGGTTCTGCAATGCCCCGGGCCGACCTGCAGGAAACAGACATACAAGCAGTAGCGATGGACGATACCGGAGCAGACGTCAGCGCCACAGCGGACGAATCACTTACCCTGATAGATGTTTTGAACTGGCATGTAAACACACATCCGGACAGGCCTCATATCAGGATGTATGCGGATGAAGGCGATGGCGAGGTGATCACCTATAAACAGCTCAAAGCGGCAGCCGTTCGTGTCGCCGGTGGTCTTCAGCAGCGTGGATTACAACCGGCTGAACCTGTTGCGATCATGTTGCCTAGCGGTCCTGATTACTTTTATAGTTTTATTGGCATTTTGCTGGCCGGTGGCATTCCGGTGCCTATCTACCCACCTGCGAGACTCTCTCAACTGGAAGATCATATGCGCAGACATGTGCGCATATTGGCAAACTGTGTTGCCAGTACATTTATCACCGTTCCAGAAGCGAAAGGCGTCGCTCATCTACTCAAGTCCCAGGTTCCAAACTTGAAACACATCGTTACCGCTAGCGACCTTAGATCAGCAACGGCTATCTCAACGTCTCCCGTTTTAACAACCAACGATACTGCCTTTATACAATACACCTCGGGCAGCACCGGCAATCCCAAGGGCGTTGTGCTCACGCATGCTAATCTACTGGCCAACATCCGCGCTATGGGCCGCGTCGTCGAAGCAGGACCGAAAGATGTTTTTGTCAGCTGGTTACCGCTTTATCACGACATGGGTTTAATCGGCGCATGGCTGGGCAGCTTATATTTCGCGATGTTGTTCGTGGCCATGCCGCCCTTAAGTTTTCTGGCCAGGCCAGAACGCTGGCTGTGGGCGATACATCACTATCATGGCACATTATCTGCCTCACCCAATTTCGGTTATGAATATTGTATACGGCGCTTGAGTGATGAAGATTTAGCAGGTCTTGACCTGAGTTCATGGCGCGCCGCTTTTAATGGTGCAGAACCTGTTAGCCCGGAAACGTTGAGCAATTTTAGTCAACGATTCAAAGCTTACGGATTTACTGAGAAAGCGATGATGCCGGTATATGGCCTGGCAGAGTCAACTGTCGGCCTGACATTCCCTCCCTTGAACAGGGGGCCGGTCATCGACCGTATAGAACGCGACACTTTCATGCAGACAGGTTCTGCTAGTACAGCACCGGATGATGATGAACGTGCTCTAAGATTCGTCTCCAGCGGAGCGCCTTTAAGCGGCCATCAGATCAGGGTCGTTGACCAGGCAGGACATGAATTACCTGAACGCCAGGAAGGACGTCTGCAATTCCATGGCCCCTCTTCTACCAGTGGTTATTATCGCGATGCAGAAAAAACCCAGGCGCTATTTGATGAAGACTGGCTAGATACAGGCGATCTAGCTTATATAGCGAACGGCGAACTGTTTTTAACCGGACGGATCAAAGACATTTTCATCAGGGCAGGTCGTAACATCTATCCGCATGAGCTGGAAGAAGCCGTCGGTAATATCACGGGGATCCGTGCCGGCCGTGTTGCTGCTTTTGGCAGTGAAGATAAACACAGAAAAACCGAACGATTGATCATCTTAGCGGAAACGCGCAGCACAGATAACAGCGAGCTGGAAATGCTGCGCAACAAGATCAACACACTGGCAATTGACCTGATCGGTTCACCGCCTGATGAAGTCGTGCTGGCACCACCAGGAACAGTATTAAAAACTTCAAGCGGTAAAATCCGTCGAGCAGCCAGCCGTGAACTTTTTGAGAACGGCGAAATCGGCAAAAAATCGCCCGCTCTCAGCTGGCAGATAACACGGATCATATTTGCCAGCATACTTCCCCAGTTGAGACGTATGTGGCGTTATAGTAAATCGGTGATATACGCCGCATATTACTGGTCTATATACCTGGTACTGGCAGTGATCGGCTGGTCGGCCAGCATGTTTTTACCCAGCTTCGCCATGCGCTGGTCGGTACTAAGGAACTGTGCCAGGTTATTAGCCAAAGCCACTAATACAAAAATCATGATAAATGGCCTGGAAAACATTCCAGCAGATGGACAGCCTTATGTGATGGTCTCTAACCACACCAGTTATCTTGATGTTTATGCACTGCTGGCGACATTACCCGGTTACGTTCGTTTTATTGCCAAAAAAGAATTTGTCACAAAGTGGTTCTATCGCATTCCTTTAAAAAATATTCGCACGGAATTTGTTGATCGCTATGAAGCAGGCAAAAGCATCGAAAACACACAACGCCTGGCAAAAAGACTCAGGGCCGGAAATGCATTAATGTTTTTCGTGGAAGGAACCTTTACCCGAATCCCGGGATTGAGACCTTTTCTTCTAGGCGCTTTCTCAATCGCCGCAGAGACAAAAACCCCTGTCATCCCTGTTGCGATACGAGGTACCCGATCTATCTTACGCGCAGGATCATGGTTCCCACATCAAGGTTCTATCAATATAGATATAGGTGAAGCAATTGATACCAGACAGATTGCACATGAGTCGGGCAAAGACACATGGCATGTCACGATAGAACTTCGTGACCGCAGCCGTGAATATATCTTACGGCATTGCGGTGAAC
>CBDUKK010000300.1:0-3068 GCA_965367795.1 uncultured Gammaproteobacteria bacterium | reverse complement strand
TACATAATGCACTGTTATACTTTGACCAGAACCAGGCAACATTATTCGACACTCCCTCTGAAAAGGTAGCACGACCATGAGCGATGACACAGAAAACAGAAGCACCAAGCTAACAGGTTCACCGGCAGCAGACATCAGTAAAAACGGCCTGTGGAAGAACAACGTTGCGTTGGTGCAGCTGCTAGGTCTGTGCCCGTTGCTCGCAGTTACCGGTACCGTGATCAACGGTCTGGGACTGGGCATCGCGACCCTGATGACACTGGTTTTATCCAATAGCCTCGTGTCATTGATTCGTCCTTGGTTGAGATCAGAGATCCGCATCCCCGTATTCGTGCTGATCATCGCCTCTATCGTGACCACCATCGAACTGATCATGAACGCCTGGTTCCATGAACTATACCTGGTACTCGGTATCTTTATCCCGCTGATCGTTACCAACTGTTCGATCATCGCACGTGCAGAAGCGTTCGCCTCGAAGAACAACCTGATGGACTCCGCACTCGATGGTTTCATGATGGGACTCGGCTTCACACTGGTGCTGGTCGTACTCGGCGGCATGCGTGAACTTATCGGCTTCGGTACGCTGTTCGCCAATGCCCAGCTCATGTTTGGCAGTATCGGTGAGAGCATGACGATTACTTTTAGCGAGAACTACCCGGGTTTTCTGCTCGCCGTTCTGCCCCCCGGTGCGTTTATCGGTTTGGGTTTACTGATCGCGATCAAGAATATAATCGACAAAAAGCAGAGCGCAGCTCAGGCCGTTGCCTTCCACGATGCAGAGCCTGCAACTAATTAAAAACGCAGCTATGCATAACGCCACATCGCGGAATAAATTCCGCTGCTACGATACCACATACACCTGTAGCAGCGGATTGCAATCCGCGATACCATCTGACGAGCACAGAGCATGAACAGAGAAAAGCGCTACGAAATATTCTCACGCCTGCAGAAAGACAATCCGAAACCGAGGACCGAACTCAACTATAACTCCACCTTCGAATTATTGATCGCAGTCATCCTGTCTGCGCAGGCGACCGACAGGAGCGTCAACATCGCGACAGCAAGACTCTACCCGGTTGCCAACACCCCCGAAGCAATCTACGAACTTGGTGAAGACGGCCTGAAAGAATACATCAAGACCATCGGCCTGTTTAACAGCAAAGCCAAAAACATCATCAAGACCTGCGAGATACTGATCGAAGAACATGACAGCAAGGTACCGGATGATCAGAAAAAACTCGAAGCCCTGCCCGGCGTCGGTAGAAAAACAGCGAACGTGGTGCGCAACACGGCTTTCGGCCACCCAACCATGGCCGTCGACACGCATATATTCCGGGTATCGAACCGCACCAGGATCGCTCCCGGTAAAAACGTACTGGAAGTCGAAAAGAAACTGCTGAAATTTATTCCCAGGGAATTCCTGGTAGACGCACACCACTGGTTGATCTTACTCGGCAGGTATACCTGCGTTGCCCGCAAACCACGCTGCGGCTCATGCCTGATCGAAGATCTCTGTGAATATAAAGACAAGAGCGATTGATTTCTTTGGCAATCACCCTTGACCAGGTTCACTAAACGTCACCCTACATCTCAGAGATCATCCGACCGAAGTCTTCTACCTGTTTCCAGTCTGTATAGTCAATAGTCACCGTAGGATCGGTAGGCCCTTTCGTCATCCACATGATCAGCCTGATTATGTTCCGGTCCCAGAAACTGTATCTCGGGTAATCTATCTTGCCGGCAAACACCGCCAGTGTTTTTGGCTGCCAGCTAATCTCTTTGAGAAACTTCTTTAAGTATGGATTTGTATCCGGTTGTCTCTTCGCAGGTTTACGTGCGACAACATTTACAGAGAAAAATGCATTTGCTTTGTCTTCTAAAATCGTCAGGTTCCGTTCTATAAACTTATAAATTTTTTTATCGTGTTTACCGTAGCGGATACTCGCACCGATAACGATCATATCGAATGGTTTCAGATCGGCCTCATCCGCATCATCGATATCGACCAGTGTCACCTGGCCACCGAGCGCTTCAACTACCTGCTCCAGATATGAACAGATCTCCCTGGTATGGCCATCAGTTGTAGAATAGATAATTATGATATTAGACATGTATTGAATACTCAGCTGTAGAGTCAATATTACAATAGACCGAAGCATATATCTCTACTATGATGGCCTGCGATCTGACTCCCTGTTGGTAATGACCGTAATTTATTCACTACCTGAGATAAATTTGTATTACTATACGAGCCATTCATGAATAATCGACCTATGCAAAAATGTTTGGTAATAACAGAAACGAATTACGCCAGGTGTACCTGTCCTGCTGGCAGCTCAAAAAAAACAACCTGCCGATGGATCCCATGCAGGAAGTCGTCGCCAATATCGTAGAGCTGCACCCTGAGTACCACCATTTACTGGAAGACCAGGAAGTGGTCGATAGAGATTTCTCTGCCGAGATGGGTGAGACAAACCCGTTCCTGCACATGAGTATGCACATCGCGCTGCACGAACAGATAAGCACCAACCGACCTGAAGGCATCAATGACTGCTATCAGAAATTATGCCTGCTTCACGGCGGGCCACATGATGCCGAGCACCAGATGATGGAATGTTTGGGTGAATCTCTATGGAACGCACAGCGCAACCAGGCAGCACCCGATGAAGCGGAATATCTGGACTGTCTTAAAAAAATCGCTCAGATTTAATTAACTTTTAAAAAACATCTGAACTTACAACAAACAGGCTTGTCTTTGAATGCGACAACAATGTACACTCAGCCACGCTAAAATATGTGGCCAATAAACACACGGAGATAAACTTAATGAAAAATACTATGAAAAAATCACTATCAGCTGCAGCAGGCGTAACATTTGCAGCAACCATGTCTGCTTCACCGATAGCAAGCGCAGACGCAAACCCGTTTGGCATGCAGAGCCTGGAGAGTGGATACATGCAGGTTGCTGAAGGTAAATGTGGTGAAGGCAAGTGCGGCGAAGGTAAAAAAGCCAAAGAAGCAAAGTGTGGTGAAGGTAAATGCGGTGAAGGCAAATGCGGTGAAGGCAA
>CBDUKK010000299.1:0-3080 GCA_965367795.1 uncultured Gammaproteobacteria bacterium | reverse complement strand
TCAGCGATGCAGGACTGGCAGATGAATACTACCGGACTGCAGCTTGACCCGGAGCACCCTACAGGCAGCGTCGATATAGTGTTCGAAGATGGCGAGCCGAGATATACCATCGTAGAACACCGGGCTTACGATTATATCGATTCAGCACTATTACCGGCGCCTGCCGAGAATAGTGTGCTCTATCACGGCTCTCTGGCGCTGCGGAATAAGAACTCCCGTGAAGCATTATCAACGCTGAAACAGCATCATAGTGGTACGATATTTCTTGATGTTAACCTGCGTGACCCATGGTGGCAGAAAGAGTACGTGTTGAAACTGGCTGATGATGCAGACTGGGTTAAACTGAATGAAGATGAGCTTTCACAGCTTGGCTCTGGTGTGGCTGATATAAAATCGCAGGCAGGTAAATTTATCGATATACATAGATTAAAAGGTCTGGTTATTACCCTGGGAGAAAAAGGTGCAGTCGCCTTAACCGATGATGGTGAGTATGCTGAAGTCTCGCCGTCACAGACACTGGAAGTCGTCGATACAGTCGGTGCCGGAGATGCTTTTACCTCGGTACTGATACTCGGCTTGAGCAATGAATGGCCGCTGGATCAGACCATGCAGCGTGCACAGGAATTTGCCTCACTGATAGTGGGTCAGCAGGGTGCGACCGTCCATGATCAAGCTTTCTACCAGGATAAAGTTACAGAATGGAGTTTATGATTACCATGAAGCTCTTGACGCATGAGTAACAGAGACAGAAAGCGTAAAACTTGAAAATAATATAAATAACAACCGAGACTATATCAAATGTACGAACAGGTATCCCATTCCTTACTCAACGAAATCCTGACAAAATTAAATCCGGAAATCAAGAGTGAAGATCTGCGTCATTTCTATACGCGGCTGGGCGCGAATTTTTATTCCATATATTCTCTGTTTCATCTGCTCTATGGTGAGCGTGATGACTTCAAGGAACAGGCACAGCGCCTGGTCGAAACCATGGCGCGTCAATATATCCTGCGTTCCGATGAACTAAAGAAAATAGATATCGAACGAGAGAACGATCATAACTGGTTCCTCAGCCAGAAATGGACAGGCATGGCCTTATATGCCGATGGTTTCGCCGGCGACCTGAAGAACCTGGTATCAAAAACATCGTACTTCCAGAATCTCGGCGTCAATATGGTCCATGTCATGCCCATCATGGAATGCCCGAATGGTCACAGCGATGGCGGTTACGCAGTGAGCGATTTCAGAAAGGTCGATACCCGCAGAGGTACCATGGAAGATCTCGACAATCTGTCCAGGGAGTTCAGAAAACGTGACATCTTACTGACGCTGGACGTGGTTCTCAATCACACCTCCAATGAACATGAATGGGCGCTGAAGGCCGCGCAGGGAGATGAAAAATACCAGGACTATTACTACGTTTTTCCTAACCGTGAAATACCGGATATGTTCGAGGAAACAATGCCTGAAACCTTTCCGGATACGGCACCAGGAAATTTCACCTGGATCGAGGGTATGGACAAATGGGTGATGACGGTATTCAAAGAGTTTCAGTGGGACCTCAACTACAGTAACCCCGCGGTATTTATCGAGATGATGGACGTCATCCTGTTCTGGGCAAACCATGGTGCCGATATCGTGCGTCTTGATGCGGTCGCATTCCTGTGGAAAAAGATCGGCAGTACCTGCCAGAACGAACATGAGGCGCACCTGATACTGCAACTGATGAAAGACTGCTGCCAGGTAACGGCTCCAGGTGTCCTGTTCATCGCTGAGGCTATCGTCGCACCTGTCGAGGTAGCGAAGTACTTTGGTGAAGATGCGATCAATGCCAAGGAGTGTGAGATAGCGTATAACGCGACCTTCATGTCGCTGTTATGGGATGCCGTGGCAACAAAAAATACCAGGTTGCTGGAACAGGGTATCAAGAGCCTGCCAGACAAGCTGGAGCGTGCGACCTGGTTGAACTACATACGTTGCCATGATGATATCGGTCTCGGTTTCGACGATGCTGATATACGCCTGGCTGGATTTGACCCTGTATCTCACAGACGTTTCCTGATCGATTATTTCACCGGTGAATTTAAAGAGACTGCTGCCAGGGGCAAGCCCTTTGGCCATAACGCGAAAACAGGTGATGCAAGGATATCCGGCTCTCTGGCATCCCTGGTCGGACTAGAAGCCGCTATCGAAAGCGGTGACCCGAAAGCTATCGATGATGCGATCAAAATCATCATCCTGCTACATGGCATGATCATGTCTTTCGGTGGCATACCGTTGCTGTATTACGGTGATGAGATCGGTACCACCAATGATTATCGCTATATCAAAGACGAGCGTAAGTCAGGTGATACACGCTGGATGCATCGGCCGACGTTCGATTGGGAGAAAGCCGAGTTGCGTAACAAACCAAACACCGTCGAAGGTCGTATATTCAATGCATTGAAAAAGATGATTTCTGTACGCAAAGATATCTCTGCTTTTGCCGATTTCAATAACCGTGAATTACGCGATAGCGGTAACCCGCACCTGTTCGCCTTCTGCCGTGTCAATCATCAAAACTTTTCAGACAGGGTGCTGGTTGTCGGTAATTTCGATGCACATCCACAACACATGGAGTTCAATGACCTGAAAGAAATAGGCTTCATGCAGCACCATCAGTTATATGATCTATATAGTGGCGAGAAACCGGCGATGTTTAAAAATGCACTAGTGGTACCGCCTTATCACTTCTACTGGATTCATGCGAGTTGAGTGTCGTGAGTGTAAAATAGAAATGGACGGCATTACTGATGACAGTCCGCTGTTTTCCGGTTAGCGACCACTGGACTGTTCTGGTGTTGTGCTGGCTTGATTAAAGATTACCAAACGATTCTTTTACTCGGTCAGTAATAATAGAAATAATTCTCGCGAAGACGCAAGGGTGCGAAGAAAAACACAGACATGATAATCATTTCTTTGCGTCTTTGCGTCTTCGCGAGAAAATATATTCTTATCTGTTCGAGCGCTGGTGGCCGATATCAGTCGCCTGTTATTTCATCTGAAAGTATCCAATCCTTCCATTACGGCACTCGAGCAGG
>CBDUKK010000298.1:0-3082 GCA_965367795.1 uncultured Gammaproteobacteria bacterium | reverse complement strand
ACTATTTTAATCGCGATGATACCTTCAGCCTGGGTGTGTGTAACGGTTGCCAGATGATGGCCAACCTCAAATCACTTATCCCCGGCGCCGAACACTGGCCACACTTCGTAAGAAATACTTCTGAACAGTTTGAAGGCCGTTTTAGCCTGGTCGAAGTGATGGAGTCATCGTCCATATTGATGCAGGGTATGGCAGGGTCACGCATGCCGATCGCTGTCGCACATGGTGAGGGCCGGGCTGAATATCATTCTGATGATCAACGCCGAAACCTGCGAAAGGTCATGCGTTATGTCGATCACGAGTTACGTGCAACCGAGGTATACCCATTAAATCCAAACGGCTCTCCCGATGGACTCACCGGGTTCTGTAACGAAGATGGCCGCGCCACCATAATGATGCCGCATCCCGAGCGTGTCTTCAGGGCGGTACAGAATTCATGGCGGCCAGATGACTGGCAGGAAGACTCGCCGTGGATGCGGATGTTCAGAAATGCAAGGCTCTGGGTTGGTTGATAATCACCATTCATGCCGTTACCCGGCATGTCATGGTGACGATGATTGAACCTTTGTTGGATTAGACTATCTCAGGATTCATGCCAGTTATCATAAAAAGAACATCTGATATTCAACCATCACAGATAACCCCGAAGTCGGTCTATATGAATCGGCGAAAGTTTATGCAACGATCCGTTGCCAGTAGCCTTTTATTATCAGCCGATGCTTTACGACCACTATTGGCAGATATTAACTCAGGTCGAAAATGGCCGTCTCTCGATAAAAGTAAATTCAGCACAGTCGAAGCACTCAATAGCTTTGAAGATATAACGACTTATAATAATTTTTACGAGTTCGGTTCCGGTAAAAAAGACCCGCATAAGAACGCGACAGAGTTTGATCCGCAGCCATGGAGTATCGTGGTGGAAGGTGAGTGCGATAAGAAGGGGACCTATGATCTCGAGGACTTCGTCAAATCCAGCGTGCTTGAAGAGCGTATTTACCGTCTACGATGTGTCGAAGGCTGGTCGATGGTTATTCCCTGGGTTGGTTTCTCTCTGGCCGAGATGCTGAAGAAATTCGAGCCGAACTCGAATGCAAAGTATGTAGAGTTCACCACGCTATACGATAAGTCCAGGATGCCTGGCCAGAAAACACGTCTCTTACCGTGGCCATATGTCGAAGCTTTACGCATCGATGAAGCCATGAATGAACTGCCGATCATGGCCGTAGGTCTCTATGGGGATGTACTGCCAAATCAAAATGGTGCACCGATCCGACTCGTGGTCCCCTGGAAATATGGTTTCAAAAGCATCAAGTCTATCGTCAAGATCCGATTTACCGAGAAACAGCCTGAAACGACCTGGAATCAGATAGCCCCGAAAGAATATGGCTTTTATTCAAATGTGAATCCAGACGTCGATCATCCGCGCTGGAGTCAGAAAAAAGAGAGGGTCATCGGCAGACCATTCTGGGAGCCAAAGCGAGACACCAGGATGTTTAATGGTTATGCTGATCAGGTGGCACATCTGTATAAAGGCATGGATCTGAAAAAATATTTTTAATTTGAGGAATATTTCAAACAAACAAGTTTCCCTAATCATCAAGCCGGTATTATTCTTGCTGTGTTTGATGCCGTTTGTAATTTTACTGATAGCTGCGATTAACGATAACCTTGGCACCAACCCGGTAGAAACCCTGACCCATGAGACCGGGCAGTGGGCATTACGTTTTCTATTGATTGGCCTGGCGGTCACACCACTGAGGCGTCTGCTAAAGATAGCCTGGTTAATAAAGTTGCGCCGCATGCTCGGCCTGTTTGCATTCTTTTATGCGTCATTGCACTTCATCACCTATCTGTGGCTGGATCAGTTTTTTGACTGGTATGAAATAATCGTCGATATACCAAAACGGCCTTTTATAACCATCGGTTTTGTTTCCCTGGTATTACTGCTGCCTCTCGTGTTGACTTCGACCAGTGCGATGCAGCGTCGTCTCGGCAAAAAGTGGCTGGCCCTGCATAAGCTGGTGTACGTCATCCCGATACTGGTGTTGATACACTTCGTCTGGTCATTAAAAGCGGATTATTCTGAACCGCTGTCATATGCATTGGTGTTTGTTTTTCTGCTGCTGATGCGTTTTATATACGACAGAAAAAAAGCCCTGCAGGTATGAGCTACAGGGCTTTTTTATTTCACGTTGCAGTAACTTTTTAGCTAGCTTGATTTGCCTGGGTAATCCGCGATCCCCGGGTTACTCGCAACATTGACCAGTTCCGGATGGTTGATCTTGGCCAGTCTTAACACGTTATCCTTGCCTCTGTTGTTGATGATATAGTCGTGGACAACGTCCCACATCAAACGGCCTTCAGGTGTGCGGTTAACCTGTGCCCAGCCGGCAACCTTGTATTTCTGATCGGCTTCGATAAGGTGGCCGTTATCCAGTCTTGCATTGGTGATACGTTCGTATAATGGCTTAGATGGATCAATGGTGTAATCCAGGCCGCCGACACGGACCATATCACCGCCAGATTGCAGGTATGGGTCAGGATCGAACAGGTTATCAGCGACCTGCTCGAGGACGTTTAACAGGTCTTTACCGGTCATCTCCGAAACATAGGTTTCACCGTAGGTCATGGAACACTGTGTCATCACATCTTCCATGGTGATCCAGTCACCTTTCAGTGTCGTGGTTCCCCAGCGTACACCGGCAGACATCGCTACATCAGCACTGTATTCTTCGCGAAGCGCGTTACAAAGTACCTGGTCCCAGGTACCCATGAAGTTACCACGGCGATATAACACACGGTCTGCTATAGCGAGTTTCTCTTCGAGGATCTCCGCATAAGTTTTACCTAAACGTGATTTGTTGTAATGCATCGCTTTAACACGGCTTTCGACGATGTTTTCATCATACTTCGTGCTGCGCATCTGATCGATGAAAGCCTGCATCTCTTTATCAGCAGGCAACTCGTTAGCCAGTATAGGCATCATGTTATAGCTCATGCCTTTTACTTCGCCGTCAGCGATATCAAAATCCATGACACCGACAAACTTGCCGTTAGAGCCGGCATTGGTCACCCAGCATTC
>CBDUKK010000297.1:0-3087 GCA_965367795.1 uncultured Gammaproteobacteria bacterium | reverse complement strand
GCAAATTCATTATGCGGGTCTGACAGGATATTGCCGTCTGCATTCACCTGATAATACTTTTTTACAAATGAAAATTCTTGCGCCGAGAGAACTCGTTTCAATTCTGACTCATGCCATAGATAATATGCTCCTTCTGCTCTCTCCGTTGTTTCATCATGAGCTGGCTTGCTATCGGCATCCAGCGCAGAGTAGAAACCGCCATCGGCTGAGCGCATCTCTCGCGATACAAATGACAGCGTTTCCAGAATGACCTGACGGTATCTCGGCTGCGCATCGATCATGTAAAACTCATTGTATGCCATGACCATCAACGCCTGGCTATATAACATCTTTTCAAAATGTGGAACCTGCCAGTTCTCATCGACTGAGTAGCGATGAAACCCGCCTCCCACCTGGTCGTAGATACCACCGGAAGCCATCCCCTCAAGGGTTGTCTTCATCATCTCCCTGGCCGATTCTTTACTTTTACCATCCACAGTACCTGGATTACTCAAGACCAGTTGATTAAGGAAAGAAAATATCCCGGGGCGCGGAAATTTTGGTGCCACACTAAAACCACCAGCGTCCGGTTCATATACTTCAGCAATATGCTGAAGCGCTATCTCATTGATATCATCAGCTAGCAACTCAGGCTCAGAGGTCTCATCAGCGCTGTATGTGATGCGTGCAGTAATCGTTGTAGCTGTCTTTTCGACCAGCCCCGGCTGCTCCGTCCATATATCATGGATCTTTAACAGGACCTCATCCAGACCTTTGCGGCCATCAGATGAAAAAGGCGGGTAATAGGTCGCCGCATGAAAAGGACGCAATCTGTGATCAAGGAAGACAGTCATCGGCCAGCCGCCATGGCCATTGATCAGCTCAGTCGCAGCCATATACACCGCATCTATATCCGGGCGTTGCTCGCGATCGACTTTTATACTGACGAAGTACCGGTTCAGCAATTCCGCTATCTGTTTATTTTCAAATGATTCATGCGCCATAACATGGCACCAGTGACAGGTTGAATAACCTATAGAGAGAAATATCGGTTTATTTTCTTTTCTGGCTTTTTCGAACGCCTCTTCACCCCAGGCATACCAGTTGACCGGGTTGTAAGCATGCTGCAGCAGGTATGGACTGGATTCATCGATCAGCTTATTGGCTTTACGGCCTTCCTTCTCGGCAATCGCTGCAGCAGACTGAAGATAATCATTGGCGGTCAGCTGCTTTACATCCGGTTCTGCCGATACCGCCTGCAAGGCAAAAAACGTAAGCGGTATGAGAGATATAAGGGCTTTCATACTGAAAACGATATCAAAAAGTATAAGCCAGGATCATGCCTTCCCTGATAGCCCTTTCAGCATCGAGTTCAGCGGCTTTTTTAGCACCGCCGATGATATGAACCGGCTGCCCGATATCACGCAGTTGCCGGTAAAGGACATTTTCGGATTCCTGACCGGCACAGATGATGACATGATCGACTGCCAGCGTTTTCTTTTCACCGTTATGATCGATATGCAGACCATAATCGTCTATCTTTTCATAGCTTAAGCCTGTCATCATTTTTACACCTGCCCGTCTCAGCGTTAACCTGCGTATCCAGCCCGTAGTTCGAGCAAGATTTTTCCCCGGCTTTTCATCCTTACGTTGCAACAGGTAGACATCGCGTCTACTGTGCTGGTTCACCTGTTCTTTCAATAGACCACCTCGATTAGCATACTGCTTATCGATACCCCAGCTCTCATACCAGTCTTCCTGCTGATTCGATATCAGCATTTCTGCAATATCGAAACCGATGCCACCAGCACCGATTATTGCCACTTTGTCCTTGATATGCGCTTTATTGTAAATGGCGCTCTCATAATCCATTACAGAAAAGTGATCGATACCTTCAATATCCGGCATCCTCGGAACCACACCGGTTGCGATCACGATAGCATCGGCAAAAACATCACGCAGGTCTTCAAAGCCAGCTCTGGAGTCACGATACACATCGACACCCAGCATAGAAAGCTGTGCCTCGTAGTAGCGGATGGTCTCACGATAGACCTCTTTTCCGGGTATTTCAGTAGCGAGATTGAACTGCCCCCCGAGATTGCCCGCATCATGAGCGATGACATAGTGTCCCCGTAATGCAGCATAATATGCACATGATAGTCCAGCCACACCGAGCCCGATGACAATGATCGTTTTCCTGTTTTCTGCCTGTGTCAGCGGATACTCATCTTCATAAGCCGCCCGCGGATTAACCATACAGGTTGCACGCTTCCGCCTGAACACCCTGTCCAGACATCCCTGGTTGCAGGCGATACATTTATTGATCAGAGTCGGCTGGTTATTCATCGCTTTCAGTACGAACTGACTATCAGCGAGAAACGGCCGGGCCATTGATACCATATCGGCATCGCCCTCCTGCAGGCAACGTTCAGCGAGCTCGGGGCTATTGATCCGGTTAGATGTGATCAATGGTATACCCACTACCTGTTTCAACCTTTTCGTTACCCAGCTGAAAGCGGCCTCGGGAACGACCGCAGCGATGGTCGGAATCCTTACTTCATGCCAGCCTATACCGGTATTGATCAGATTGGCACCAGCTTTTTCTATCTCTTTGGCGTGTTGCTCAATCTCCTGCCAGCTGCTTCCCTCTTTATGCAGGTCGAGCATAGACAGACGAAAGATGATAATAAAGTGTTCACCGACACTGCGGCGTATCGCTCGGATGATCTCCAGTGAAAAGCGTATCCTGTTTTCAAAAGAACCTCCCCACTCATCCAGCCGCTTGTTCGTGTTACTGCATATGAACTGGTTTATCAGATAACCTTCAGAGCCCATGACCTCGACACCATCGTAACCGGCACGTTTTGCCAGCCTTGCCGTGTTTGCGAAAGCCTCGATAGTCGCTGTTATCTGCCGGCTGGTTAGCGCCTTTGGCGTATAAGGTGAGATCGGAGACCTGATAGCGGAAGGCGCGACCGCAAAGGGATGATAGGCATAACGTCCCGCATGCAATATCTGCAGGCATATCTTCGCATCATGGGCATGTACTACACCGACCAGCTTTCGATGTTTGGCCACCTGAAACCGGGAACTGAACTGCGAAGAAAA
>CBDUKK010000296.1:0-3100 GCA_965367795.1 uncultured Gammaproteobacteria bacterium | reverse complement strand
CATGAAGAAGACTATTGCGGTATCGTCTACATCGATAACAAGGAAGCGCCCGAGTTCATCAAGATCTTTGACCCTAATAACCTGGGTGTCACCTGTGGTTTCAGTGACAATCCGCCATTACCCGGCTGGATCTTGTCCAGGATACAACCGGTCGAGCTCGAGCAGGCACTCAATCCACCGAAGAACCGGCAGCGCTGGTGGCAGCAGTTATTTAATTAATTTTTTCGTTTTTTATGTATGGCCCTGATATATTGGTAATCAGGGAATCTTTATTACTATCTGGGTTAAACCATTAATTTCGAGGCGTTGCACATGGACAAGATGGAATCATCAATGAAGGCTTTTTTCCTTTTTGCCGGGCTCGTTCTGTGGACAGGAATCTGGTTGACCGGTTTTGATGTCGTCCACTGGGTCCTGTATCTTCCGGCCTCGTTTTTTCTGATCTCGGCAGTGACTGGTATCTGTCCGGGTATGATTTTCTTTAAAGAAGTGTTCCGCGAAGAAAGCACGGATTAGCAAGGTCTGGGGAAGTTGCACTGGAGAAGCGGTGTATTTCTTCGCCAGTACACGGCATTTTTTCCGCCGCTCAATCTTCTTTATCCGGCTGGTTTTCTTCTAACAGCTGCTCCCGTTTTTCCTGGTAGCTGTCGTAGCCACCTTCAGTCTGTTTCATACAATCTTCATATTCTGATATGGGTTCTTTCAAACAGTGTGAGCTCTGTGCTGACTTTGCGCCGTGGTACCAGCTCTCCGTGGTGCAGGCTGTCAAGGTGAGAAGCAATGTTGCTGCCATCACGGTGCGGTATATGTTCTTTTTTGAGGCTATCATTACTCCTTGAGTATCCATCTATGTGAAGTGCTTCGATGATATCGACTTGGTTGATGCGATGATAGTGTCTGGTGAAAGCAAGCTGTCGCCCGTTATTTTTCAGTACCCAGGAGAATGCCATACTGCTGTAAGTCCTCTAGCGCTGCAAGCCCACCCTGTTTTACTACTTCCGGGTTAGGGTGGTTCATCTCTGTACTAATATGTTCGATCGCATCGCCTCCTGTATAAGACTCATTTTCCTGTAGCAGGTTGATCAGGCGGGCGGTGACCGGGTTGATCTCCAGGAAATTCACCTTGTCGTTTCTATTGCGGTAAACCACCAGGTAGGTCGGCTGTTCGGGGGCTTCTTTCGGCAGGTTATCAGGGCCCATCTTATGGACCGGGAACTGGTAGACCAGCGGCCAGGCGAGTGGCGAGAATACCGGGCGTCCCCTGAGCAGGTCTCCGTTGGCATCGATACTATCCATGCTGATGTTTTCGTCTGAAACATGTAATGCCAGTTCTACCCATTCATAGTGAGCGAGCTCGACCAGTCCTGCCGGATCGCATGGCTGTGTCACTCTCTCATTTTGCAGGTAATCGATAAACTCCTGTGATATCTCGAGGAAGTAGGGTGACTGGCTCTGATGTTGGGAAAAAAAGTCGCGTATCATCTTATGCCAGTTATCGTCGTCGTAGATGTCACGCAGTACCGGGAAGCCGTTGGCGATGAAGCCTTCTACGTTGTTATACAGCAGCTCACGATAGATCCCCATGCGGCGATCTTCGATGCCCTCAGGTAACTTGTTAGCATCGGGGTTACGGATATGCGCGGTGAATTCGTACTGGTGTTTTTTGAATGCATGTTTGCTCATCTCAGGTTACGCCTTCACTTTTAATCTGTGTGCCGGTGAATCCCGCCATCTATCCTGCATATCTGCGATCTGTCTTACCTCTTGCAATAGTTCAGACACGGCGGGGATATTAAAGTCGCGTTCCAGCAAAGTCGGGAATACACCGAAATGCTCATAAGCTTTATTGAGGATACCCCACACCGGGTCGATGACATCTGCACCATGGGTATCGACGATCAGGTCTTCATCTTCGTTATAGTGACCTGCGATGTGCGCATAACGAATTCGTTCAGCGGGTAGCTGTTTTAAAAACTCGATGGGGTCATAGCGATGGTTTACCGAGTTGACATAGATGTTGTTTACATCCAGCAATAAACCACAATCGGCTTCATCCAGAACGGCATTTAAGAACTCGATCTCTTCCATCTCCTTGCCTGGTGCAGGCGTGTAATAGGAAGCGTTCTCCATGGAGATCTCCTGCTGCAGGATGTCCTGTGCCCGGCGGATACGTTGTGCGACATAATGCACTGCTTCTTCTGTAAAAGGGATAGGTAACAGGTCATACAGGTGGCCGTCATCCGAGCAGTAGGTGAGGTGCTCAGAATAGTGTTTGATGCCATGTGTTTTCATGAACTCGCCGATGGCCCTGATGAAATCTTCATCCAGTGTGGCAGGACTGCCGATCGATAAGGAGAGGCCGTGACAGACGAAATCGTACTTTTCAGTGAACTGCCTGAACTTCTTGCCAAAGCTGCCGCCGACATTGATCCAGTTCTCTGGTGCCACTTCCATAAAATTAACTGGTGACAGGTCATGTTCGAGCATCTCATCCAGTTTTTCTCTGCGCAGGCCAAGACCAGCACCGGATACAGGGTATTGTTGATCGTTCATGTTCTTTCCCAAAAAGTTTCTCTTAGTGACAGCCGTTAAATTTTCTATACAAGATATGATCAATACTCGCTTTACCAGCGCCGGTAAAGAAGAGCGTTAATAGCATTATAAAATAGGTTGCAGCAAACTCGATACCATTCTTAAGTACGGTGAAACTACCGGCTTCTGTTAACCAGTTTATATTGCCGTGCTCTTCGAGGATAGCCCCGGCTATCTCTTTCCTCTCCTGGGCAGCGTCGATCAGATCCATACGCCATTCCCATGGCACGGTAAGCGTTGTTTCTGGAAGTGCATGCCAGCCATTACTCCAGTGTGCGGTAACAGCAGCGACGATCATGGTGACCATCAGTGGTACTGATATCCAGCGAGTTGCGATGCCGACGAGTATGGCGATGCCACCGAAAAACTCTGTTGAGCCGGCGAGGAAAGCCATCAGATCGGGAAATGGCATGCCCAGGTACTCACCAAAATAGTATGCAGTACTATCCAGGTCCTTAAGCTTGCCCCAGCCGGCAAGGATAAATATAGGTGCGAGATATATTCTAAG
>CBDUKK010000295.1:0-3109 GCA_965367795.1 uncultured Gammaproteobacteria bacterium | reverse complement strand
ACAAACCCGCCGACAAACAACTGGCAAATTGAGCTGGACTTCCACTTCGGTGGCTACGCAAAGATCGATGACCAACTGCTCAGTTTCATGAACCAGTTTCAATCACAGCATGGTTTTGAACTTGATGCTGTTTATACCGGGAAAATGTTTTACGGCCTGTTTCATCGCATAGAAAGCGGACATTTCAAGCCCGGCACGGTCATCGTAGCTATACATAGTGGTGGACTACAGGGCAACAAAGGGTTTAATCTTTAGCCTTGCTCGGGCTTATAAAATTGAATAAAAGATCATATGCAGACACAGTGTCCACATTGCGCAACACGATTTCGCGTTACTGAAAGCCAGGTTAATACCGCTGACGGTTATGTACGTTGCAGCGTTTGCAAACAGGTTTTCAACGCCATTGAGGTTGCTGAAGCCGATGATCAACAGCCCTCCTTACTCAGACAGGAGCATTCTACAGATGCTAACGATACCGGTAACAATGTACCTGTAGCCGACCTCGAGCGACCCTGTGATGACACGGGAGAAAGTATAGAAAACGATACATCAAGCAATAATGAAACCGAAAACATCGATTTCAGTAAAACATCTGCGACCGATGAGCTGCGAAAAGATGCTTTTGACTTTTTTGATGAAAAATCAAACGAGTCACTGCCACATGTGGTTCCAGAGAAGTTCAAAGAAACCTATGACTCAGATTCTTCAGTATTAGGATCAAGTCTATTATGGGGCGTGGGCACGTTAATGTTAACGGCCACCCTGCTCATCGAATACGCCTGGTTTAACCGCGACCAGCTAAACCAGGTGCCCCAACTGAGAGCCTGGTCTGAAAAGATATGCCAGCAGATTGAGTGCAAGGATATCTCGATGCGAGATCCAGCAAAGATAGAGCTTATCTCGAGAAATGTTTACTCACATCCCAATGAAAAAGGCGCATTGATGGTGAATGTCACCATGAAAAATCACGCTGAATTCGCTCAACCCTTCCCTGTCATGCAGATCTATTTCTCTGACGTACGCGGTGGCAACGTTGCAGCGCGTCGTTTTTTGCCAGATGAGTATCTCCCTAAAGAACTGCTTTCCGATAACAGCGACTCACCACTGCTATTAGAGCCTGATACTCATATGACCTTTACTATGGAGATACAGGATCCGGGGAAACAGGCGATGACCTATGAATTCGACTTCTTATGACACACCTGAGCATCATTAAACACATCCCCAGTTTATCGTTCTACTGTTTTTAAGCTTTAAGAGTATGTAAAATACAGGCCTGATGATCATTGGCGAACACATACTGGAAAACCCTGTAATTCTGGCTCCTATGGCCGGTGTTACTGACCGCCCGTTCAGAAACCTGTGTTACCAGCTGGGTGCAGACCTCTGTGTCTCCGAGATGGTAACCTCCGAAAAGCACCTGTGGAACTCCAGAAAGACACGACTGAGACTGAACCACCAGGGTGAAACAGGTATTCGCAGTGTTCAGATTGCCGGCACAGACCCCCTTAAACTGGCCGCTGCTGCACAGTTTAATGTTGATAACGGAGCCGAGATTATCGATATCAATATGGGCTGCCCGGCAAAAAAGGTCTGTAACGTACAGGCTGGCTCTGCCCTGCTAAAAGACGAAACACTGGTAAAGCAGATCCTCAGCACCGTGGTTGAAGCGGTAGATATCCCGGTAACACTTAAGATACGCACTGGCTGGGATGAAAACAATAAGAATGCCATTAATATTGCCAGGATTGCTGAACAGAGCGGTATCCAGGCGCTTGCAGTCCACGGCAGAACACGTGCTGATGCATACCGCGGCGAAGCTGAATACGATACCATCGCCGCTGTAAAAGCTGCTGTAGGCATACCTGTTATCGCCAACGGCGACATAAACAGCCCGCAGAGAGCGAAACAGGTTTTAGATCATACACAGGCTGATGGCCTGATGATCGGGCGAGCAGCACAGGGCAACCCATGGATATTTCAGCAGATAAAACACTACCTGAAGGCAGGCCGTTTACTGTCAAAACCAGATAACGGCGAAACTCGCAGAGTATTAACTGACCACCTGGAAAATCTATATGATTTTTATGGTGAACTCTCTGGAGTACGTATCGCACGTAAACACATAGGGTGGTATATTAAAGCAGCAACGATCAACAATCCGCAGGGAGCAGAATTGTTCAGAAAGGAAATAAACCAGGTGAATGATGCAAACACTCAACTTGAACTGGTTACCGAATTTTTCAACATACAACGTACCCCTTTAGCGGCATGAGCAGCATGAGCGATCAAGATTTTCAAACAACGACACCAGGCATAAACCAGACCAGTGAAAATCAGACACAGGAAATATCACAACTCAGTCACGCGGTAAAACACTCGATACGACGTTACCTCTTCGAGCTGGAAGGCACCCAGCCGAACAACATGTATGAACTGGTACTAAAGCAGATCGAGCAACCGTTATTTGAAGCCATCCTGGAACACACCAAGGGTAACCAGTCACGGGCAGCAGAGATGCTGGGGCTGAACCGAGGTACCCTGCGTAAGAAGTTACGTAGTTATAATTTACATAAGTAGACCATTACCTGAGGAGTGCTCTCGCCTCCTCACGCATACCAGAGAATTGGTAGTCTTGCTCTGGCATTCCCACATATTTAATTAATTTCTCTTTGTTTATTGATTCGGTTTTTAACATTTACCTGCTCCCTTTCGTTTGGCATTGCGGTATTCGCACCGCGGGCGAGGTACTCTTTTGCAACAGCCCAAAAGAGTACCCAGAAAAGGCCGCCACGTCAGCTACGCCCCTGTAAAAGACACAGGGGTTCCCATTGAGACAGTACCATTATCATGCTGCGCCAGAACTCGCAGAAGTCGCTCAGACAGCTGGCGCAGAAAGCCCATGATAACAGCATCGCCTCGATGGCTTGCTAAGGTGGGATGAAGGTCAAAGTCACAAGCAAAACAGGTGTCACGGTGGACCTGATGAACTCAAACATATGCACCATTTTTTCTTTTTGGTTTTTTACTCTCCCTTTTTGTTTGCTGAATTCCTCACTGTTGGTAGAGCAAATTCGCCATGGACGGCGAATTTAGTCCTGTGCGCCCG
>CBDUKK010000294.1:0-3113 GCA_965367795.1 uncultured Gammaproteobacteria bacterium | reverse complement strand
TAGCGGGCAGGGTGAGTTACCTCGATGAAAGCGGTGCTATAGGTAACCAGCTGATCAACCTGGAAAAACCGATAGCCACGATACCTAGCCTGGCGATTCATCTGGACAAAGAAGCAAACGAAAACCGTTCTATTAACAAGCAGCTGCATCTGCCGCCGATCCTGATGAAGATGCCGATGATCGATGTTGAAGGTTCGGGCAAGGCTGATTTCAAAGATATCCTGCGAAAGATAATCAATGCAGAAATAGAAACGGGTGAGGCCGTCAGGGTTCTGGACTACGAGTTAAGCTTTTATGATGTGCAGCCACCTGCTGTCATCGGCTTGCACGATGATTTTATCGCGAGTGCACGCCTCGATAACCTGTTGAGCTGTTACACGGGACTGATGGCGATGATCAATGATGATGGAAAACAGAATACCTTGCTGGTGTGTACCGATCATGAAGAAGTAGGCAGCAAGTCTGCTGCCGGTGCACACGGCTCTTTTTTAACATCGGTGCTCGATCGTTTGAGTGAGAGCGATGAAAATACAGCGCGAATGATCGCCAACAGTGTCATGATCTCGGCAGATAACGCACATGGTATACACCCGAATTATGCCGATAAACACGATGAGAACCACGGCCCGATCCTCAATGACGGACCGGTACTCAAAGTGAATGCGAACCAGCGCTATGCCAGCAACAGCCAGACTGGCGCCTTATTCAAACATCTGTGCGAACTTGCCGATGTGCCGGTGCAGCCTTTTGTGGTACGTTCTGACATGGCGTGTGGCAGTACTATTGGGCCGATTACGGCAAGTGAAATCGGGGTAAAAACGGTAGATGTCGGTGTGCCGACATTTGCCATGCATTCCATTCGTGAACTGGCAGGGCGCTGGGATGCTTATTATCTATACAGGGTACTGAGGCAATTCTTTAACTGATTGATATTTGAGTCTGATTCGTAATTATGATCGTGTCGGCGGGTATCTTATCTTGACATTGATCCTTAAATGATTATCGTAGTAAGTTCACCCTGTAATAAAAGTGGCGAGTTACTCCTGAGTTAGTTGTTTTTTTCATAGCGCGATACCCGTTTAAGCCGACCATTGATGGTTGGCTTTTTTTTACCCTGAATAGCCGTTGGCAGCGTGAGTCGGCGACATGGTATTAGCCGCAGCTTACAGCGGATGTCGCATGCTTTTTTTGGTTATATTGAAAGATTTCAGCGCGATAAGCATATATACTTCACTAGAATCGAAATGTATATTTTAAGTCACTGATATCAATAGAATGCGAACACTGAAAAAATCTCATAAGCTGGATTCCGTCTGTTATGACATACGTGGTCCAGTGCATCGCGAAGCGCGAAGGCTGGAAGAAGACGGCCACAAGATCCTCAAACTGAACATAGGTAATCCATCGCCGTTCGGTTTTGACGCGCCGGAAGAAATCGTCCAGGATATGATACACAACGTACCCGTCTCTCAGGGTTATAGCGATTCCAGAGGACTTTTCTCAGGTCGTAAAGCTGTCATGCAATATTGCCAGCAGAAGGGGATTGCTAACGTCGAGATCGATGATGTCTACCTCGGTAATGGTGCCAGTGAAATGATCGTTATGTCGATGCAGGCATTGATCAATAACGGCGATGAAGTGCTGATACCTGCGCCCGATTACCCGCTGTGGACGGCAGCAGTCGCACTCTCTGGCGGAAAGGCCGTACACTATATATGTGATGAAGAATCGGACTGGTATCCGGACATCGATGATATCAAGTCCAAGATCAATGACTATACACGCGGTATCGTCATTATCAATCCAAATAATCCGACGGGCGCGGTTTATCCAGAAGAAGTTCTACAGAATATAATCGATCTCGCAAGAGAGCATGACCTGATCATATTCTCTGATGAGATATACGACAAGATCATCTATGATGATGCAAAGCATATCTCCACGGCTTCACTTTGCGAGGATGTTTTTTGTCTTACTTACAATGGGCTGTCAAAGGCTTATCGTGTCGCTGGTTTTCGTGCAGGCTGGATGGTTATAAGCGGAGATAAAACAAATGCAGCGGATTATATAGAAGGTATCGAACTGCTGGCATCGATGCGACTGTGTTCCAATGTACCTGGTCAGCACGCTATTCAAACCGCGCTGGGTGGCTATCAGAGCATCAATGAGCTGGTCGCGCCTGGCGGTCGATTATACGAACAGCGTAATCTGGCACATGAAATGCTAACCGCCATTCCGGGTATAAGCTGTGTTAAACCTAAAGGTGCAATGTACCTGTTTGCCAAGGTGGATCAGTCAAGATTCAATATCACGGATGATGAAAAAATGGTGCTGGATCTGTTGACCCAGGAAAAGATCCTGATCGTGCATGGCTCTGCATTCAACTGGCCAGATACGGATCATTTCAGGATCGTGTTTTTACCCCATGTCGAGGATCTCACCAGGGCCTTTAAATCCATCGCCAATTTTTTCTCGCATTATAAACAGTAATTTTATGTCGGATACGGCTACTGAGAATCAGCTTGCCAATAATCTGGCAGCTGTCTTAAACCAGATACAGGCCTGTGCTGAAAAGGCCGGGCGAGAGAAAGATGAGATACGGCTAATCGTCGTTTCCAAAACACGAAGTCTTGATGAAGTTAAATCAGTAGCCGCGCTCGGCCAGAACTGTTTTGGTGAGAATACGATCCAGGATGCGATGACCAAGATTCCTTATCTGACCAGTAACTCAGTGGAGTGGCACTTCATCGGGCATCTGCAATCTAAAAAAGCAGGTAAGTTGCCCGGATACTTCCAGTGGATACACTCGGTTGATAGCCTCAAGCTTGCCCGCAAGCTGTCGACCGCAATGTTAAACAACGCTAAAAGTTCTCAGCTTAATTGTCTGATACAGGTCAATGTAAGTGGTGAAGACAGTAAGTCAGGTCTCATGCCGGCAGAAGTAGAACCATTTTTAGACGAAGTGCTCAAGCAGCAGCTGCCTGGCCTTAAGTGGCGAGGTCTGATGACAATAGGCGTTCAGGGTGATGAACAGCAAACACGTGATGCTTTTGCACAGCTAAGAGAACTACAGGAATCCTGCAAACAGATATTTGAGCTGGATGATTTTGACC
>CBDUKK010000293.1:0-3130 GCA_965367795.1 uncultured Gammaproteobacteria bacterium | reverse complement strand
GCCATGTAAGCCGGATCATTATATGCCAGCCATACCTTGCCATTCTCATCTTCATAAGCCAGTGCTTTTTGTGGCAGGTCTAAAGCAGCTGTCTGTGAACATAACATTAAAGGTGTGCCGACTTTTGGATTACCGAAGATAAGCAGCTCTGTAGGGCGTAACTGTAGACCTGCTTTTTCTGCGCCTGCTGCATGATTTACGCGTTTAAAAATTGTCATACCTTTTGTTTTAAGGACATTTTCAAGTTTATCGATTGTAGCTGTAACACTATTATTGCTTTTAATAATTATTATTCCATTCGAGTTGTCCGCATAGGCCTGCGTGCTCAACAGTATCGTGATGACGATCGCCTGGACAGAAATTTTATTGGCAGTGTTCATGACCGGAGTATACCTCGTTTATATTTAAAGGTTAAAAAAACGGGGCCCTTGCGGGCCCCTTGGAGTATGCCTGGCTAATTCAAACAAGGCAGGAGTCAAACAGTTATTATTCTGTTATCAAGTTAGAAGATGTGGGTTAGCTGTATCGCGAAGCGTCCACCAACGTCTTTTTGCTGAGTCTCAACAGCCACTGTATCAGATTCATAGTCACGGTCAGCATATTCAACATTGACACGTGTCTTTTTGTTGAAGTGATACTGTGCTCCATACGTTATTGTATTTGCAGTGCTCTCATCATTAGCCGCTGAAGTAGGGTGGTTCTCACCGCGCGTATAAGTATCATAACGCAGGTCGATCTCAAAGTTCGTGTTGGCTATATACCAGCCGCCTTCGATATATCCACCATCGGCTTCTTCGTCATTGTATATGTGGGCAGGGCGGTGTTGTCCCTGGAAGATCATGCCTTCACCTTTCATGTATTCTGCCGTCACACGAAATGGTTTATCAAGATATTTGACACCGAGTCCCGAACGGGTACGGTCCTGTTCCTGAGTTTTGTCGAAGGCATTGGTACGTTTACCATCCTGATACCATGCAAACATCTTCAGGCCTTCACGGCGACCACCTTTACCGCCGAACACGTTTTCAGAGGACAGGTAAAGGTAAATATCTTTGTTGTCATCATTATCACCATAGTTCAGACCGTTACCATTACCATACATGATGGCATAGCTGTTTTCCCAGCTTCCTGACTTGAAAGTGTCAAATACCTGGATACCGACATCACGGAATGCACCGACTGACCTTGAGTATTGAGCCATATTTGCATCTGGAGTAGGTTGTGGCGTAGAGTTGGTGTCAGAACTCTGCGGGAATCTTTCCAGTAGCATCTGATTTGTTACAGAAGTGAAGTTAATATAATCGAACACATGAATCGCCTGCAGGCCTTCTTCCGCACCGGGATATTTGAACATACCTGCACGGATGCGAGCACCTGGTATATGGTTTAACGTAATACTGGCGTCTGTTAGTGCAGCGTTGTAACCACCGGGTGCAGTAATACCGTTATTACCCAATTCAGCAAGGATAAAGTAGTTCACTTTGCTGTCAATTGGCATGCCAGTGCCACGAACGCCAATACGCGCGCGGTTAACATTGAAAGAGCTCTGTGTGTCAAGGTTTGGCCCAATGAGTTTGGGTGGAATGTAACCGCCTGCAATATTTGCGTCACTTGTATCTTTTTGATACTGCGCTTGAATGAAACCCCACACTTTGGCACGTGCCGCGGCTCCCGCTGGTTCAGTGCCCTGTAGCATCAGCCAGTTTGCTGCCTGTACAGTCGAAGCGCTGCTCAATAATGCGACTCCAATTGCTTTCATCAATAGTTTATTCTTGTAATTCATTCTTCATCCTCCCGAAAGGAAATTTAATTTTTTATAGGTACGATTTATTATTAGGGTTTGATCAGTTTGAAACCCTGGTTTTCTAGTTCGATAATGCGTACCACTCCGGCAGAAACGGGAACTGCATTACTATTTAACTCAGGTGCATGTCCTAATTTTTTTGTCATGCCGGTAATCGTGTTTTTACAGGCTGAGAAGGTGACACCGCTATCGGTCAGGCCCTGGATACGGCCACTATTTACATTCTCCTTGAACATCAGACGTAAACCGGGACCGAATGCTACGATCTCTACATCGACTTTGTCCTGGCCGTAATGTTTAATAAGGTTATTAGCGACATTCAGCACGAGCGTCTGTTTGAAAGGGTCTGAGTCACTTATCTGTAGAACGATTCTCTCTTCTGCAAAAGGTTTATCTTCTTCTGCAGCCTGGATCTGATAGCTAGCACTGACAGCTATCAGAAGAAGAAATACTGATAATAGGTTTTTCATTGATGTCTCCAAATTTCAAGTTGTTGTTTTGTATTTATAAAAAAACATTATGCGTTTTGTTATTACTACTAGACGGCACAGTGAGTTTATTATTCACGTAGTTACGAAAAATAAACCTGTACTGGATCTATAACTGCAGCGGTCTAGGAGTAATAAGCGATTATGGTTTTATATATGAATAACCCATAGCCTGTAGCCTGGCGACTTCAGCGACGCCACTCGGAACGATATCTTTCTTGTCGACATCGTAAAGGTCAGATTCAATGTTTACTTTTCGACCACGCACGGTGTTATCGCATACATTGAACTCGACGCCCTGACTTTTGAGGCCGTCGATCTTTGCTGTCATGGTTTCATTAGCATTCGCGTTCTTGAACTTTGTTAACTTTTCTAATGAGTCAGGGTCTAACAAAAGCGCCAGTCCATTGCCGTGAAGAACTACTTTTAGATCCAGGTTTTCAGCACCGACAGCATTGATATGATTCTGGATATTACGTAATGCACCAGCCTGTTTCTTCGGGTTGTCGTAGTTGATGTGGTAAACCACTTTTTGTTTTCCGTAGCGCTCGTTGGCATGGGCAGCTGTCATCATTAGCATGCACATGCTCATCAGGAATGCGGCTAGTAGACGTGTCTTCAATGTGTTCATTATCTTTCCTCTTGTTGGTTATCGAATTTCCCCGGATTATTTTTTGATGTTGCTGCTCGGGGATCGCAGCTTTGTTTTGTTGATGAAGTCTTCAAGAATCTTTTTAGTGATACCACCGACCTGGACTCCGACTACATCTCCACTCGGATCGAATAGGTAGGTAGTAGGCAGGCCTTCGAGTCTTCCGAGGCCGATCTTGTCGGTGAT
>CBDUKK010000292.1:0-3136 GCA_965367795.1 uncultured Gammaproteobacteria bacterium | reverse complement strand
CGACAGGCACTAAAAAATAATGTTCCTGCTAATAATTAATTTATAGCAGTTGAGATTGTATTGTGCTGGATTCAGCTCCTTATGCTGGTGTAAAAGTTAAGTACCTACTCTGAACAGGTATCGCTGGTTAATCGACCGCTATTGAGTAATTCTTCAGTAAAGCCGAAGTTTGACGGGTCGGTCAAACGTTGTGTATAGATGATACCGTCAAGATGGTCGCACTCATGCTGGACCACCCGTGCGTGAAATCCGTTGGCTTCAACATCGATGGCATTGCCGGCGGCGTCAAAACCCCTGTAACGGATATGTTTGAAGCGCGATACCACGCCACGCATGCCCGGAACGCTCAAACAGCCCTCCCAGCCTTGTTCGACCTCATCGCTGAGTGCGGTGATCTTGGGGTTGATCAGTATGGTCCGGGGTACCGCAGCACTATCCGGGTAGCGGGGGTTGTTTTCGAAGCCAAATATCACGACGCGAAGGCCGATGCCTATCTGCGGTGCAGCCAGGCCGGCGCCATCTGCCGCTGCCATGGTGTCGAACATATCTTCGATCAGCATGTCGAGTTCCGGGCTGTTGAAGTCACTTACTTCGTTTGCCACCTGTAATAATCGCGGGTCACCTAGTCGTAGAACGGGTTGTATAGCCATGATTTTTCTTGTGGTTATTGAAAAAGGGATTATATGGTAAAATTGTCGTCCATTTTAACCGTTTCAGTGAAGCACTTGCTTCATTTATCAATGATATTATGACTGTGACTAGCCCGGAACAAGACCTTTTACGTACCCAAAAAGTGATGAATGCCCTGGATGAATGGGGCCTGAGCGGGGAGCAGATCCTTGCTGTTCTCGATTTGCCAAAAACGGAACGTAGCCGGCACCTGACGAAATACCGTAAGGATACGCCGTTTCCAGATGATGAAAAGGTCGCCTCAAGGGTGACTTTTCTGCTGGGTATTATCGACGCGTTGCGTACGACCTATCCTCGAAACTTGCAGATGGGGGCTCGCTGGATGGCGGCACCACACGTGCGCTTAAATAACCGTTGCCCTTTGCAGGCGATGCTGGAAGACGGTGAAACCGGTGTGGTTGCGGTGCTTTCTGAACTGGATTGCGCTTATGCCTGGGAGCTGAGCGGATCTAATATCAACTGATTTCAACCCTGTTGTTTCTGCCTAGCTGGTAATCTTGATATTGCCAAATGGGTTATGACTCTGAATATTGACCACGATGGTCTCTTCCAGCGGTAGTTCATTTGCATCGATATGCGGCTGGAGTTGCTCGCAGATCTGTAATATCGTCGTCATGCCCAGACGGTTGGTATCTGCTTCATCCAGTTTATGGATCTCATTGATCAGTGTTTTGATGAACTCCTGAAAGCTCTGAGACTGTTGCTGTAGATTTAGAATTCTGAAATCGGCTTTGAAGCTCAGGTGTAACTCGCGACCGCCGCTATCGTTATCTAAAACACCAATATTAAGTGGGCCTGTTATTTCCATCTTTTACCTATAAGTTTTTCTTGACCAGGTCATACGCCTTGCGTATTTCCTGAGTTTTTTCGGTTGCCAGCTGTATCATCTCGTCAGGCAGGCCTTTTGCGACCAGTTTGTCGGGATGATGCTGGCTCATCAGTCGACGGTAGGCTTTTTTAACCTCAGCTTCGCTGCTGCCTTTGCTTATGCCCAGTATCTCATAAGCCTGGTCAAGTGTCAGTCTGTCACTCGCGCTGGCACTTGCTGCATTCTCCATATTGAACAGATGTTCGATCTGGCTGCGCGAGAAACCGAGTATTTCACCGATGGTGAAGAGCACGCGTTTTTCGCTGGCATCAACTTTACCATCGGCCAGTGCGGTGGCTATCTGGATCTCGACAAACATCTGAATCAGGTTGCGCCTGCCATGGCATTCTTTCTTGAATTGATGCAGTATCGCCTCGAGTGGGAAATCTGCAGTTTTCCCCTGGTCGAAAAATTTGATAGCGGCTTTACGCTGCTCCGCTGACAGTTGCATCTGTGCCATGATGCTCTTTGCAGAGGCAATCTCCTGCGGGCTGACGTGGCCGTCAGCTTTGGCAACATGGCCCATAACGGAAAAAGTAGTGGTGAAGAAAGCTGCCTGCACCCGCTCCTGGTTTCCAGCATCAAACTGGTCACCCATCTTGATGCCGCGATCGAAATTGCCGCCAAGAGCTGCGCCGATGATCGCGCCGAGCGGGCCGCCAAAGACATAGCCTAATGTACCGCCGATAAATGTGCCCCACCAGGCCATCAGTATTACCTCAAATGAATTTTGATGCGGAATTCTACCATTAAAAAACAACTTACCTCGACAATTGCACTGGTAAAGTTCGGTGTGTGCGCAGCTTTCAGTTGGCTATCAGAATGATTATTGTTGCAGGGCATTGATATGAAGGGCAAGCAGGTCCAGCATCTGTTCGCTAGTCTCTGTTTCCAGTAACAGCTGTTTCTCTTTGTTGCTGATGGGGAGTAGCTCGCCGAGGCGGTAACAGATGTCGGCAGTATTATCGAAATCTACTTTGCCTCTATAGCGATCTGCGAAGGGATGATGTAATAGCTGTTCTAAGGTATCGGATAACGGTTTGAACCTTTCCGGCAGAGTAGCATCGTCATCAAGTGTGGATCTTAGTGGTGAGACTTCTGCAAGCAGCAGGCCGTCATCCCTTACCGAGCTATTTGACAGCTGTGCACGGTATTTTGCCTGTATGGTGATGCCTAGTAATCCATTATCTAAAGACTCCCAGTCAATGATCTCCACATAACAGCCGGTGCGATATATCTGGGGTGCCGCTCCCACTTCCTTGCCTTCGCTAATCAGTACGATGACGAAACCTGTCTGTTGTTTCATGCAGTCTGTAACCAGGTTGAGGTAGCGCTGTTCGAATATCTGCAATGGCAAAATACTGCCTGGAAAAAGCACAGTGTTCAAAGGAAATAGGGCGTGTTTCATATGTCTGTAGCGTCAAAAGGCATGATATTCGTTTTCAAGTTACCTTAATATTATGCCTTAACAGGAACATTAGTTAATAACACGATTATTATGGTCAAAAAGCCCATCGACTTCAGGCATCAAACAGTACGTGATCTGGCATGGGCGGTATCGAGCCCGCCATTGATCTC
>CBDUKK010000291.1:0-3152 GCA_965367795.1 uncultured Gammaproteobacteria bacterium | reverse complement strand
AAAAAAATGAATATGGCAAGAAATATTTCACACTTTTATGGCAACATAAGCCGATGAAGATATATCTCGTCGGTGGCGCAGTTCGTGATGAAATACTGGGCTATCCGTTCACAGAAAAAGACTGGGTTGTCGTCGGCGCCACCGTTGACGATATGCTGGCTGCCGGCTACCAGCAGGTAGGCAAGGATTTCCCGGTTTTCCTGCACCCTGACACCAAAGAAGAACACGCTCTGGCACGCACCGAAAGAAAGACGGCAGCCGGTTATAAAGGTTTTGAAGTTCACGCCTCACCTGATGTAACGCTGGAAGACGACCTCGTTCGCCGCGACCTGACCATCAATGCCATCGCCAAAGATGAGAATGGAGAATACTTCGATCCATACAATGGCATCGCCGACATAGAAAATAAAATATTACGCCATGTGTCTGATGCGTTTCTGGAAGACCCGGTTCGCATATTACGTATCGCTCGATTCCTGGCACGCTACGCCCACCTGGGTTTCAGCATCGCCGAAGAGACCATGGAGCTGATGCAGGAAATGGTATCTGCCGGTGAGGTCGATGCCCTTGTACCCGAACGCGTCTGGCAGGAGATGAAAAAAGCACTGTCAGAAAGAACACCGGGTGCATTTGTCACCAGCTTACGAGACTGTGGCGCCCTGCAACGCATACTGCCTGAACTGGACTGCCTGTTTGGCGTACCCCAACCTGAAGAACATCACCCTGAGATCGACACCGGCATCCATACTCTGATGGTGCTCGAACAGGCCTGCCTGCTAAGTGACGATGCTGACGTCAGGTTTGCTGCGTTACTTCACGACCTGGGCAAGGGGACTACACCCAAAAAAGAGTGGCCGCGCCATATCGCACACGAAGCTCGCGGCGCTGATATAGTAAAGAAAGTTTGCCAACGCTTACGCATACCGAATGAATACCGTGACCTTGCGGAACGTACGGCTCGCTTTCACCTGCACTATCACCGCGCTCTCGAACTTAAACCGGCGACGGTGATAAAAACGCTGGAACAGCTGGACGCTTTTCGAAAACCTGAGCGCTTCGAAAAATTCTTACTTGCCAGTGAAGCCGATGCTCGCGGCAGGCCGGGGTATGAAGATAAAATGTTTCCCCAGGGTGATTTTTTCAGGCAGGCATTGAATGTCAGTAAAGATGTCGATATCAGTGCATTACGTGCACTCGGTTTCGAAAACATGGCACTTGCCAATAAGATAAAAGAAACTCGGATAAGTGCTGTTACTGAACTGAAAGAAAAGTTTAGCGAATAACTTTCTCAAACTTTAGCAAACAGTTCTTCACCCCGGTCAAAGTAACGAGTAACCCCAGCACAACCCCCGTCGAATTTGCCAGCATATCAGCGAATTCATAAAAGCGATTCGAATCGAAACTTTGCAGATACTCAAGCATTACCCCCAGGATCACCAGCATGATTGCTATTAGATTTCGTTGAAACCTGTGATGATAAATCTGTGCAAACCAGGTCATCAGAACAAAGTAGGCAAACGCATGAAAGACCTTGTCCTGATAAGGAAAGCTTAATCCTATAGCGACCGGCTTACTTGTCAGTGACAAATAAACAACGAGCGCAACCATGGCACAACCCAGGCTCAGCCACAGCAAGCTCAGCTTGAGATCCGGGTGAGCATTTTCCAGCAGCATCAGCGATTCCCCCTATGCATACAATAACAGCAGCACTATACCCAGCACTAACCTGTAGACCACAAACGGTGTCATTCCGATACGTTCCAGCAGGATAAGGAAATAATGTATACACATGTAGGCACTGACTGCTGAAATCAAAGCACCGATGACAAGATCCCCCATATCACTGATATCAGCGACTTTCAGGTAGTCCATGGTTTCGACACCACCGGCGAGAACGATGACCGGTATCGATAACAGAAAAGAGAAGCGCGCTGCAGCTGGCGCTGTCAGTCCCAGCATCAAACCTGCTGTAATCGTTATACCAGACCGGGATGTTCCTGGTATCAACGCGATCGCCTGCGCGCAACCGATGACGATGATATCCTTCCATGATAATGAATGCTCATCTCTCGTTCGTTTACCCGAACAATGAGAATAACCGAGTAACAGACCGAAGAGTATCGTTGTCGCAGCGATGACCAGCGGCGTACGCAGATGCTCACTGATGACATCTTTGAACAGCAGGCCTGCAAGCCCGACAGGTATCGTGCCGATGAGTACCGCCCATGCCAGCTTGCTGTCTTCAGTATGCTTACCTTTTAACGAAGCGATCCAGGCAAAAAACATCAGCTTGATCTGTTTCCTGAAATAGAGCACGACCGCAGTTAATGTGCCAACATGTACCGCGACATCAAAGGCCAGCCCCTGGTCAGCCCAGTCAGTCAGATACGGCACCAGTATCAGGTGTGCAGAACTTGAAATCGGGAGGAACTCGGTTAATCCCTGCACCAGTGCTAAAACGATAATCTGTAATATATCCACTTTTTAAACTTACCTAAATAATATGTTTTTTACCTGCAGGAGCGGGATTTATTCCGCGATATTTCGGTATTAATCTAGCCACTAATCGCGGAATAAATTCCGCTCCTACATATCGATTAAAGCCGGTTGCGCAGATCCAACATCGAAAAACCTGTTAACGGTTCATCGTAGTTTTTCGTCAAAGCCATGACCTTGAAACGATCACCCATCTCAGATGGCAGGGTTAAGGTTTTTATCTGCTGTGACAATGTGATCTGTTGCTGAATGTCATCACTCACCTGCTCAGCATGAAGATCAGACAGCCCATTGGACAGCAGGAATGCGGCCTGCGTAGTATACCCTGATACATGCATACCCAGATCCACCGCGCCATAAGCGACATCGGTAAAGTTCACAAAAGCCGTTATATCCTGTAGACCCGGCCACCAGAAATAATCACTATGCGCCTTGTGCTGGTAATAACACATCAGGGTACCGGTGACACGGTCAGGGTGATAATACTCGGCTTCATGGTAACCATAGTCGATCAGTAAGATGACAGCACGATCCAGTGCTTTTTCGATCGTAGATAACCAGCCAGTCACCGCCAGATTCAGTTCAGAGCAATAACCATCGGCCAGCACCATTTCACTGCGTTGCTGAATCGATCTGACCTTTTCTTCTAACCCATT
>CBDUKK010000290.1:0-3155 GCA_965367795.1 uncultured Gammaproteobacteria bacterium | reverse complement strand
AGACGTCAGAAGGTGCAGGTGTTACCGTACAGCGATCTATCGGTATACCCGCGCTTCGCAACTATGACCCGTTCATGCTGCTTGACCAGATCAGCAGCGATAATCCTGATGACTATATTGCCGGTTTCCCGTCACATCCTCACCGTGGCTTTAATACTTTCACCTATATGATCGATGGTGATATGGAACATAAAGATAGCATGGGCAACACCGGCAACCTCGGCCCGGGCGGTGCGCAGTGGATGAAAGCAGCCAGTGGTGTTATCCACTCGGAGATGCCAAAACAGGAAAACGGCCTGATGCGCGGGTTCCAGTTGTGGATCAACCTGCCCGCAGCGAACAAGATGGATACACCCGAATACCAGGAATTCAAATCCGATGCTTTTCCCATTGTCGAAACATCCGATTACAGCGTAAAAGTACTCATCGGACGTTTCGCTGATGCTGATGCACCGATCGTGGATGACATCACTGAAGTATCGTATTTCGACATACGACTAGAAGCATCTAAACATTTTCAGCATGAATTGCCTGCCGGGAATAATAGCTTTCTATATGTGTTCGAAGGGGATGGCAAATACAACGGGCAATATATTCCCTCGAATACACTCATAGAACTGGGTACCGAAGACAACACGCCTGAATTTATCGCCGGTAAACAGGGGGTACGTTTCCTGCTGGTCAGCGGCAAACCGATCGATGAACCGGTTGTTCAGTATGGTCCGTTCGTCATGAACTCGAGAGAAGAGATCGATGAGGCCATGCGTGACTACCAGTCCAATAACTTCGTTCGTGACCGCGCGTGGGTCAAACAGAAAAAGTAAAAAGTATGTCTATGCAATTGAAAAACAGCAGCAGCCACTTTGGCCTGATCGCCGTCGGTTTACACTGGCTGGTAGCAATAACCGTATTTAGCCTTTTTGCACTGGGCTTATGGATGACCGGGCTGGACTATTACGACAGCTGGTACAAACAGGCACCATGGTGGCACAAGAGCATCGGTATCATGCTTTTCTTTGTTGTGATCACGCGCTTGTGCTGGCGATTGCTGAACCCACCGCCAGCGGCGTTGACCAGCCACAAACCGTGGGAGATAAAACTGGCGCATATGGCTCACCTGCTGATGTATCTGCTGTTATTGACCATCATGGTAAGCGGCTATCTCATCTCGACTGCCGATAACCGTGCAATCGAAGTGTTTGGCTGGTTCGAGGTTCCAGCGACTATCACTTCCCTGCCCAACCAGGAAGATATCGCAGGCTGGGTACATTTAATACTGGCTTCAACTTTAATCGGGCTGGTTGTGCTGCATGCAGCGGCCGCCCTTAAACATCACTTCTTCGACCGGGACCGCACTCTAAAACGCATTTTCGGAAGATAAGTTCATTCTATATAACTGGAGAACAATTATGAAATTACCAACATTAGCCACTTCATTACTGATTGCAGGTTTGACCTTTGGCAGCACGGCCCTCATGGCTGACGATTATGTCATCGATACAAAAGGTGCACATGCATCCATCAAGTTTCGTGTGCAACATCTTGGCTATAGCTGGCTATATGGCCGCTTTAACGAGTTCGATGGCAAGTTCAGCTACGACGAAAAGCAGCCAGAAAATTCATCCATAGAAGTCACCATAAAAACCAGCAGCGTAGACTCAAATCATGCTGAACGCGACAAGCATCTGCGCAGCGACGATTTCCTTAATGTCGCCAAGCACCCGGAAGCAAAATTCGTCAGCACAGGCTACACCAAAGGCAAGGATGGCGCCGGCGTACTCAAAGGTAATCTCACCTTAAATGGCGTGACCAAACCACTGGAGATCGATGTCGAGTTCATCGGTGCCGGCAAGGATCCCTGGGGCGGCTACCGTGTCGGCTTTGAAGGTACCACCCGTTTTGCTATGGCTGACTTTGGCATCGTAAAAGACCTCGGCCCGAAGTCGAAAGATGTCGAGATGATACTGTCCGTGGAAGGCATCAGGCAATAAGCACCTAACACCACCATGAGTGCGTGATGGCACATGGGTAAATCCGATATTATGCAGAGGTATAAAACCATGTTTGGAAAACTGAAGGTAGAAAAAGGCAAGTTTGTTCGTACCGAGTCAAGTTTCAGAAACTGGGTAACAAAAGATGGCAGCGCAGGACCCAGCGGTGACGAAGGTTTTTCTGCCGAGCCTGGTCGCTACCACCTCTACGTATCCTATGCCTGCCCATGGGCGCATCGCGCACTGATCTTTCGTGCTCTGAAAGGACTTGAAGATGTGATTTCAGTCTCTGTGGTGCATCCACTGATGCCCGCTGAGAGCTGGGTGTTTGGCGAATACCCGGGCGCCACCGAAGATCACATAAACCATGCTCATTATTTATATGAGAATTATCTGAAGGCGGATGCCGACTTCGATGGACTGGTTACCGTGCCGTTGCTCTGGGACAAGAAGCAAGAGACCATCGTAAATAACGAGTCTTCTGAAATCATACGCATGTTCAATTCTGCTTTCGATGACTATGCTGAGTCGGATCTGGATTTTTATCCCGAGTCTCTGCGTAAACAGATCGATGCCATCAACGATATCGTTTATCATAATATAAACAATGGCGTATACCGCGCAGGATTCGCCACCACGCAGAGCGCCTACGATGAGGCATTCGATCAGCTGTTCAACGCCATGGATGAACTTGAAGAATTGTTATCGAAACAGCGTTACCTGGCCGGCAAGCAGATAACAGAAGCCGACTGGCGATTGTTCACCACCCTTGTTCGTTTCGATGCGGTCTATTACAACCACTTCAAGACCAATAAAAAGCGGCTGATGGATTATCCTAATCTATGGGGTTACACGCGCGAACTTTACCAGGTTCCCGGTATTGCCGAAACGGTCAACATGGATCATATCAAGTATCATTATTTTGGCAGCCACCACTCGATCAATCCGACCGGAATCGTACCGAATGGGCCCGAGATCGACTTCATGATGCCGCACGGCCGCGACAACATCGGTTAAAATTTCATCAATAATAAACACAGCAGGAGAAGTCATGTCTGAACCAGCAAGCCCACAGAATAATCCTTACGCCAGCGAAGTCGAGCAAGGAAAGACCTACTACTGGTGTGCCTGCGGCCAAAGCAAGAACCAGCCTTTCTGTGATGG